>VGPF01000014.1 GCA_016875535.1 Chloroflexota bacterium | reverse complement strand
CTTCAGCGCCATCGGCTACCTGCCACCAGCGGAGTATGAGGCCACCAACGGTGCTATACCGGCCCCGGCAAGAGCCGGGACTCAATAAACGAGCCCTCCATCAAACCCGGGGCGGTTCACAGCCCAAGCCGATGACAGAATCTTACGAAATCAGCCAATATCAATGCTGACAGTTATCCATTGAGGACATTGTACTGCCACGCGAAAGGTCAACCTCACCCACTACTTAAGGAATTGTCGAAAGTTCGTGCTTGCCCTACAATTGTGAACGCCCTCACGAGCCGCCCCTTTTCCTGGAAGCGCGAGGTTCACATGACCACCACCGTCAAGACCGATTCCATCATCGTCGCCACCGGCGTGAAGAAGACCTACGATACGGGCAAGGTGAAGGTCGCGGCCCTGCAGGGCGTTGACCTGACTATCACCCGGGGCGAAATGGTCGCCATCATGGGTCCCAGCGGCTGCGGCAAGACCACGCTCCTCAACTGCCTCTCCGGCCTGGACGATGTGGACGAAGGCGGCTCCATCAAGATCTCCGGCAGCGAGCTGACCACGATGTCAGACAACCAGAAGACCACCTACCGCGCGCGGCAGATGGGCTATATCTTCCAATCGTACAACCTCCTGCCGGTGCTGACGGCCCTGGAGAACGTGGAGCTGCCGATGCTCGTCTCCGGCGCGAACCCCAAGGAGACGCGGGAGAAGGCGATGAAGGCGCTGACGCTGGTGGGCCTTGCCGACCGGGCGAAGCACTACCCCGCCGAGCTCTCCGGCGGCCAGCAGCAGCGCGTCGCCATCGCGCGGGCGCTGGTGAACGATCCCGAGATCGTGTGGGGCGACGAGCCGACGGGCAACCTGGACACCACGAACTCGAAGGAGATCATGGACCTCCTGGTTCAGCTCAACAAGCAGAACAACCAGACCTTTGTCCTGGTCACCCATGATGACTCGGTCGCGGCGCGGGCCCATCGCATCATCCGGATGCGGGACGGCGTCATCGTCAACGAGAGCCGGAACAGCAGGTAAGTTCAAAGTGTTCGCGACTTTGGTCTCTTCAAACAGGCTAACTAATGGGTGGAAGTGGGTCCGCTCCACCCCCTCTCTCCCCTGGCGGGAGAGAAGTAAAGAGAGGGGGATTTCGGCGCAACCTGCGCCGGACGTCTCCTCGGCCAAAGGCAGTGTGGCGCACCGCCCTTCCCGCATCGAGGGACTAAAACAGAACAACACCCTCTCCTCTCGGGCTACGCTCGAGTTCCTCTCCCATCGATGGAGAGGAGGAGCGGAGGCCTTGCCCCTCTTTGGGGCGACGCTTTCACGGAGCGAAGGGGATACACTGCCATGAAGGAACTCTTCGGCACGCCCATGAGCTCCATCGCGATGGGGCTGGGCGTCCTCTTCGTCATCATCGCGGCCGTCGTTGCCTACATCGCCGTCCGCTCGCCCATCGTGGCGCGGATGGGCGTCCGCAACGTCCCCCGCCGCAAGACGCAGACGGCCCTCATCGTCGTCGGCCTCATGCTGGCGACGGCGATCATGGCCAGCGCCTTCACCACCGGCGATTCGATCTCCTACAGCATCGAAGGCTCGGTGAAGGACAGCCTCCGCACGCTGGACCAGGTGGTGCGCGTGGACCGCGATGCCCCCAAATGGGAGGGCAAGCCCACGCCCGAGCGCTTCGCCGCCGCGGATGTGGAGGCCATCGTCAAGGCGCTGGACAGCGACCCGGATGTGGATGGCGTCCTGCCCGTTCTGACGGAGAACGTCGCGGCCATCAACGTGGCGGGCCGGCATTTCGAAGTGAACGTCATGATCACGGGCCTGGATCCGGCGCGGGCGGCGACGTTCGAGCAGTTGAGACTGCGGGATGGCCGCCCCGTGGACCTTGCGTCCCTCGCCCCAGGCGAAGTCTACCTCGATTCCAAAGGCGCCGAACGGCTGAAGGCGCAGGCGGGCACGGCGCTGGGCGTCCCCAGCGGGCCGGGGGCCATCGGCCGGCTGACGGTGAAAGGGATCGTGGACGGCTACTACTTCAAGCGGGATGAGACGAAGGCCGTTCTGATGCTCTCCCTGGCCGAGGCGCAGAAGTTCCTCAGCCACCCAGGCGAGATCTCCTACATCCTCATTTCGAACAAGGGCGACGTGGACTCCGGCGTGGAGAGGACAGCGGCGGTGCAGCAACGCATCAAGGATGCCCTCGCCACCGCAGGCTCCCAGGCGCGGGAGGCGGAGGAGCACCGCGCCCCCCTGGGCGATACGGGCCTGGAGGTCTTCGGCCTCAAGGCCGATCTGATTGACCTGGCGAACCTCATCGCCACCATCTTTGTCAGCTTCTTCACCACCTTCGGCCTCTTCTCCATCGGCGTCGGCATCCTGCTCATCTTCCTCATCTTTTCCATGCTTGCGGCGGAGCGGAAGAGCGAGATGGGCATGGCGCGCGCCATCGGCATGAAGCGCGGCCACCTCATCCGGATGTTCGTGATGGAGGGGGCCGTCTACAGCTTCGGCGCGGCCATCGTGGGGGCCATCGTGGGCATGCTGGTGGGCTGGGGGCTGGTGGCGGCGGTGGCCAATGCCTTCGCCGAATCAAGCGAGACGGAGGACTTCAAGCTCATCTTCCACGCGACGCCCGGCAGCGTCATGGTGGCCTTCTTCATCGGCATCATCGTCACCTTCATCACCGTCGCCATCGCCTCCTGGCGCATCAGCAAGCTGAACATCGTCCGCGCCATCCGCGATGTGCCGGAGCCGAAGCTCGTGAAGGAAGGACGCCGGACGCTTATCTGGGGCATCATCTTTATCCTGCTGGGACTCTTCATCGCCCTCAACGGCTGGAATGCGCGGAATATCGCGGGCTTCCGCGTCGGCCTCTCCATCCTGCCCTTCGGTATCGCCAACATCCTCCGCTACCGCGGCGTCTCCTCCCGGGCCGTGTGGAGCGCCGTCGGCATCGTGCTCATGGTCTACTGGCTCCTGCCCACCAAGGCCGTGCGCTTCGGCAGGGACGATTGGAACGTGGATATCTCCATCTTCTTCATCTCCGGCGGCATGGTGGTCACGGGCGCGGTGATGGCCCTGATGAACAACGCCGATTTCATCCTTGGCGCTGTGATGAAGAGCCTGGGCCAGTTCCGCCGCCTGGCCCCTATCGTGAAGAGCGCCGTCTCCTATCCCTTGCGCTCCGCCTTCAGGACGGGCCTCTCCGTGGCGATGTTCGCCGTCGTCGTCTTCTCCATTGTGGTCATGTCCACCCTCACTTTCAGCTTCGAGAAGCTCTTCGACGATACGGAGCGCATCGCGGGCGGGTACGACGTCATCGCCATCTCCCAGGGCGAGATCAATCCCATCGCCGATGTGAGCGCGGCGATCAACGGCAACCCGGACCTGGCCTTCGTGACCAGGGTGAACGGCCTGCCCTCCGTGGGCGGCCTGCGCACTATCCTCACCGCCAAGGCCAAACTGGCTGATGGCGAGAGGGAGCTGAAGAACGCTATCCTCAGCGGCGTGGACCCGAACTTCATCGCCTCCAACAACTTCCGCATCGAGCTGGCGACGGAGGATTTCAAGAAAGGGGAGGGCTTCGATGCCCCCGCTGTGTGGGAGACGCTGCAGAAGCGCCCCGGAACGGCGCTCGTCAACTCGCTGCTGGTGCCGACACGCGCGAACTTCGGCCGGCAGTTCCTGGGGGACGGCTTCCGCCTTGACCCGGAGGGCCTCTACATAGAGAACGAGGTCATGGACCCTGTGAAGGTCACGGTGCAGGATGCGAAGTCCGGGAAGAGCGTGGAGCTCACGGTCGTCGGTGTGGTGGACGACCTGGCGTCGCAGTTCTTCATGCCCTTCGGTATCTATGCCTCATCGGAGACGCTGCAGAAGGCCTTCGAGCGCGATATCCCGCTGACGAGCCTCTTTATCCACGTGAGCCCCGGCACGCCCGACGCCGCGAGCCGCGTGGAGGCGGCCTTCTTTCAGAACGCGATGGACACCATAGACATCGCAGAGCGGATAGACGAGTCCCGGGCGCAAAATATCGCCTTCAACAACCTATTGACGGGCTTCATGGCCCTAGGCCTGGTGGTGGGCGTGGCGGCCCTGGGCGTCATCAGCGCCCGGGCGGTGGTGGAGCGCCGCAAGCAGATCGGCGTGATGCGGGCCATCGGCTTCTCGCGCCGCATGGTGCAGACGACCTTTCTCTTGGAATCGTCCTTCATCGCCCTGCTGGGCATCGCCGTCGGCCTGATCCTGGGCCTCATCACCTCGATCAACGTGATGACCGATGTGAAAGAGAATGAGCCGAACGTGCAGCTGGTCATCCCGTGGATGCGGCTCGTGGTGATTGTGGTGGGCTCGTACCTCTTCTCCTGGCTCACCACATACCTGCCTGCCCGCCAGGCCGCCAGGGTTGACCCGGCGGACGCCCTGCGGTTCGAGTAGGGCGCGTGAGGCGCGCCCATGGCCCCTACTTCTTCACTTTTACGGTGACGTAGTAGCCTGATGTCGCGATGGTCACGGCCGGTGAGATCGTGATCGAGACATCCGTGGCCGTTGAGCTGAGGGAGGCGCTTGCGCTTCCACTGCTTGAGGATGCGCCGGAGGTGACCGTTGCCAGAACCCTGTACGTCCCCGAGGTTGAGCAGGCGACCCTGGCCGTAAAGCTGCTGATGGTCCCCGAGCCGTTGATGACGCCCTTGGAGAGCGTGCAGCTGGGCACGGAATCAGTCCCGCCGCCGAGGCGGTTGCTGGAGCCGGTGATGCCGGTGGCGTAGATCTGGGTCCCGATGACGGCCGCCACGGCGATGGCTAACAAGATACGCAGGCGACTCACCTTCATGGCTTCCGCCTAGCCCGGCTCATAGACCAGCACCAGTGTTGGGGCGTTGGCAATGGTGCCGTTATTGGACGTAAAAGTGATCGTGCCCGTCGTCGTCTCGTCCGTCTTTTTCAGGAGCCATCCGCTGGCGGCGCCGTTCCGGACGTCGGTCGTCACATTAAAGCTGACCTGCGTGCCGGCAGGCGGGTTCGCGCCCGGATTGACCGCCGTGGCAGTGGCGCTGCGGACATCTGAAAGACCGCCGTTGGCCGTCCAGTTTTACCGATATTATCGGACGTGTTGTTAGTGTTGGAGTCCACCGCGTTGTTCCAAGTGACACCCGAACCGGCGCAAGAGGAGCCGGTGCAGGCGCCTTGCGTCCATGCGCTGCCGGGGGAGGTGAGGTTGAAGGCTTGGACCGTAAGGGTGTGGCCATTGGTCCAGGTAGCGGTTGCTGCCACAGTGAGCGTCAGCGTTGCGCTTTGAAGCCCATTGGTCCCGACGTTGGAGAGGTCAAAGCCGAGGAGCGCCCGATCAATCGGGCTTGTGGCGGCGACGCTGAGAGTGGTCGCGGCCCCGAAGTTCGTGTTCGCGACGGCTGAGCGTATCGTGGCATCTTTTGTAGTTTTGAGGGTCTCCGTGAGGCCGACAACGACCTTTGCCACCCGTTGATACGTTGGGAATGCCGAGGCGATAGTGCTGGTTACCGCAAAGCTGCCTGAACCCGTGCTCAGCGTGGTTGTGGCTGTCTTGAGCGTGCCGCCTGCCGAATCCTGGAGCGTCGCCTTGATGACGCTCGAATCGTTGGTGGCGGTGCTGCTCTTGGAGCCCTGAAAGCCCACTGCGGTGATACTGGTGCCCGATACGGTGAAGGTGACGCCGTTGAAGCGGTTGATATGCCCTGAGTTGAAGAGCGTTGATGTAAAGGTCAACGCCGAATCGGTCCCGGAGTTAACGACAGGGTCGCCTTTCACGGTGACAGAGGCGGCGAAGATGGGGCCGATCACGGCAAGCAAAAAGACCCCAATCACGGCGGCGGCGACTGCGTAGAGCCCCCATCGCCGCCCTTGCGGCTGTTCCGAAGTGTGCGGTTCTTGAGCCTGTGGTTCTTCCATTGGCCTTCGGCTAGCTAGCGCGCGAACGGAGAGCGGATGCGTTGCCCCAGGGCCTATCGCCCGGGTAACGCATATCTTTTGCACCACTTCCATTCTAGCCCACCGCTCTTTTCGGCAAGGCTTCGTGCGGGTATGAAGTGGGAATAGGTCGGTAACGGAACGGTAACAAGCGCGGCTGGATGAACAGGGGTGGTCAGGCGAACCGCTCTGAGAGCAAGCGACTAGCGACGCGCCGAAGTCGGCTCAGGTTGCCGGTTGGGGTTCCCCTGGTTGCCTGCGGCTGTCGGCGCGGGGCGTGTCGGCTCCGGTTGCCGTGTCGGCGGTGGCTGAGTGGGCGGGCGGGTCTCTTCGGGGCGGCGAGTGGGAGCCTGGGTCGGCGCTCGGGTGGGCGGACGCGTCTCTTCCGGCCTTCGCGTTGGCGGTTGGGTGGGCTGCTGCGTCTGGGGCGCAGACGTGCGAAGCTCCGACGTTGCCCCTGCCGGAGTTTCTAGGGAGACGGGAGTGCGCGCCGCCGAAGTAGGCGGCGGCGTGCTGTCAGGAGGCTTTGTCGGCGCAGGAGTCGGCGTCTTGGGCGGCTCCGTGGGTGGGCGCGTAGGCGGTGGAGTGGACGTGGGAGGCTGTGTAGGAGGCCGCGTCTCCGGCGGGCGAGTGGAGGGCAAGGTGGGAGGAAGCGTCGGTGGCTGGGTGGCGGGTCTGGTCTCCAGCACGCGCGTTGGCGGGACGGTGAGGGAGGCAGGCTGCGTCGCAGGCCTGGTTTCTGGGATGCGCGTCGGCGGCTTGGTCTCCGCAGGCCGAGTCTCCGGGACACGGGTAGGCGGCAGCGTTGCCGGACGAGTAGCCGGGACCTGAGTCGGCGGCTTGGTCTCTATTGGGCGGGTGGCTGGTACCTGTGTGGGAGCCTTCGTCTCAACTGGACGTGTAGCCGGACGGGTCTCCGGGATACGCGTGGGCGGGCGTGTTGCAGGCGTCTGCAAGGCGGGGCGGGTCACGCCGGGCGTGGGCGAGGGCGTTTGCGGGCGGACGATGGACGGGTTCGACTCTAGAGCGGCGAGCTTGGAAAGGCCTTCGTCCAGCTTCGCGATCTCATTGTTGTGGCGCGCCTCCAGCGTGGCGAGCGTCTCGTCGAAGCGGGCGGCCTGCTCCGGCGGGGCCATCTTCTTCGCCTCTTCCAGCTTCGCCACGGTCTTCTGATACTGCTCCGTGAGCCTGGCCTTGTTCTGCTCCAGGTTCTGGCGCTGGGCGTCAATCTTCTTGGCTTCGCCTTCGCTCAAGACGAGCGGCGGGCGAGGGCCGTCCGTGGCGATGGGCGGGCGCGTCTGCTCCCGGGTGGGCGGAACTCGCGTTGGCTCAGGGGTCGCGGCGGCTGCGGGGCGAGTGGCTCTCGGCGTGGCCGCCGGCGTCTCGCCGGCGGCGATCGCGGGGCGTGTGGCAGCAGGCGGCGCCGCGGGAGGCTCGCCGGCGGCGATGGGCAGAGAGGCGCTCTCCTGCGGCAGGCGCGATTCGATCCTGGCCTGGAGGCGCTGGACCTCTTTCTGCGCGCCTTTGGTCTCAAAGTGGGCGAAGCGCTCCACCTGGCGGTTCAGGTCCTCCGTCAAGGCGGGGATCTTGGCGCTTTCGCCCCGCTCCGCCAGGTAGGCGATCTCCTCCGTGCGCCGCTCCGCGAACTGGGCGGCCAGCTTGGCCTTGCTGTCATCGGAGCGGAAGGGGGCGCGCTCCTGGAGGTCTTCCACCGTGCGCTTCACCGGGTAAAGGACGCCGCGGGGCTTGGCATCTCCCGAGGCGTGGACGACGCCGTAGCCGCCGAAGAGGATGACGAGGACGGCGGCGCTGGCGCCCCAGGCCCGCAGAGGCATGAGGGCCGTTGGGATGCGCCAGATGCCGCCGCCGGAACCGTGGGCGGCGGATTGCCGCAGCTTGGCGCGGCCCGCGGCCTTGGCCTTTTGATCGGGCTTGACGCGATAGGTGGCCTGGGCGGCAAGGGCCGTCTGGAGGAGCGGGCGCAGGCGCTCGGCGTGCCGGGGGTAGGAGGCCAGGCAGGCCTCCACCGTGGCGCCCTTGCCCAGGCGTTCCAGGCAGGTGTTCAGGATCGTATCGAACTCGGCCTCAGGGGCCGTGTTCGCGGCGGCGGCCTGGGCGAGCTTGGCATTGATGGCGGCCTGGAGGCGCGCCTTGCCCAGGGCCTTGGCCTCCGGGCGCGGCTGGGCGCCGGCGATGCTCCGCGTGGCGATGGCGACCGACAAGAGCGGCCGCAGGGCCGCGGCGAAGGAGGGGTAATCGGTCAGGCAGCGCTCCATCGTCTCGCCCAGGCGCATGCGCTCCAGGCAGGTGTTCAGGACGTGCTCCAGTTCCGCCTCGGTGGGCGCGCCGGCAGGGGCGGCGGGCTGTGCCGCCAGGCGGGCCTGGATGGCCTGCTGGAGCTGCGCCTTGCCGAAGGCCTTGGCCTGGGGCGAAGGCGCGGCGGAGGCGAGGGCCTGCATCATCCGGGCGGTTGCCAGGAGGGGGCGCAGGTGAGCGGCGTGGGCGGGGTAGGCGGCCAGGCACTCCTCGATCTTGGCCCCTTGCTGAAGCCTGGCAAGGGAACCTTCGAGGGCCTCTTGGCGCGCTTTCTTGTGCGGTAGGGCGAACATGGCGCGTCTACTTCTCGATACCCGGGACATCGTGCCCTCGCTTCGCCATGGCGCGGCGAAGGGCTTGGATGGCGCTGTGCTGCATCGCCTTGATGGCGCCCTCTTTCTTGCCTGTGGCGTTGGCCGTTTCGATCAGGGAGAGGCCGGCGCCGAAGCGGAGGGCGATGACCTGGCGTTGGGAATCGGTCAGCACGGTCATGGCCTTCTTCACGTCGTCGGAGGTCAGGCCCAGTTCCACCAGCTCATCGGGCGAGTCTTGAGTGAGGGGGAGCCTTTCATCGAGCTCCGTCGTGGGGCGCTTGTTGCGGCGGCGGACGTGGTCAATGACGAGGTTGTGGGCGATGCGAAAGAGCCATGCGGCGAAGGGGACGCCCTTGAGCTTGAAATCACGGACGGCTTCGAAGGCCTTCAGGAAGACTTCGGAGGCGAGGTCTTCGGCTTCGGCCTGGTTGTTGAGGCGGACGAGGATGTAGCGGAAGACCCGGTCGTAGTAGGCTTCGTAGATGCCGCTGAAGGCGTTCAGGTCGCCGCGTTGAACCTCAAGGACGAGGCTCTCTTCAATGCCCAAACTGGCGCCCCCTGGATTAGCCCAAGCGGCCTGTGGGAGATGGCGGGTTGCGGTCGTCTCGTCGCTCACACCAATAGTAACGCACCAGAGTAGCCAAGGATAGCGGCCTGGAGGGGGGGTGTGCTAGAATCCGAATCTGTAGCACCTCTTATGGATAGGGCCATCTCCACCTACGGCTCCCCCGCCCCGCCGATGGGCTTTTTCGTGAGGCCCATGCGGATGGAAGACATCCCCCAGACCTCAGCCGTGGAGCGCGCCTGTTTTCCGGCCGGCTGGATCGCGACGCCGTTCAAAAAGGAACTCAAGAATCGTTCAGCCGTATATCTGGTGGCGTGCGAGGCGGCGGACCCCAAGAATGCCCTGGCCGAGGCTCACGCCTTCGACCATGCGCCCGCGCCTGAAGAGCCCGCCAAGGGTGGCCTGCTGCAGCTGGTGAAGGGGGTCTTTAGCCAGCCGGAGCCGCCGCCGGAGGACCAGCGACAGAAGATTGTGGGTTTTGTTGGGGTTTGGTTTATGGTGGATGAGGCGCATATCACGGTGATCGGCGTGCGGGATGAGCACCGGCGGCACGGGATCGGCGAGCTGTTGCTGCTGGCGGCGCTGGAGGTTTCGTTCCAGCGTGGGGCGCACGTGATGACGCTGGAGGTGCGGGTCTCCAACCAGGCGGCGCAGGGGTTGTATAAGAAGTACGGCTACCAGGCGGCCGGGGTGCGCAAGGGCTATTACACGGACAACAAGGAAGATGCGCTGATCATGACGACGGAGGCGATCGGCTCGTCCGCGTACAGGGCGCGGTACGAGCAATTGGCGCAAGAGCATGCCCAACGCTGGGGCGCGAGTGTGCGGTGGGTGGGGTAGGGGAGACCTCTCCCTGCGAGAGCAGAGAAGTGGGCCGCAGCGCTCCGTATCCAACAAGCACGGCAGCCATCTTCGAGAGCTAGCTGGTCTTCCTCGTATGTTCCTTATGGCCTATCCAAATATTAAGGTGGAGCACGACATCCTCAAGCATACTCCCCCAAGGGATTTACCCAACAGGCCCTTCGTTCGCCCCCACCCCTTTGACATGCGAACAGATGTTCGTGTGTATATTGATGTGTAGGCTGTTGCAAGGACAAACGAGGTGAAGGATGCCGAGCCCGGTGCATAGGCGCTGTGCAAGACTCACCTCCGTTTGGGCGTCGCGTGGACGGCCTTCGGCACAGGGCCCGCGCCCGGCCGCCTCCGTCAGCTCCCCGCACTCGCCCCAATGCCGGACCGCTTCCGGTGCGGTTCGGCAGAAGGCGAACGCGCGGGAGTCAAGCCTTGGGCACACCCCCAACGCCCTGAGCGGACCGTGGCGTCGCGGACCCTTTGGGATGCCGGGACCTTCGGTGGTCGCCGATGCCGGCATCGTCTCGCAAGCCCGGCATGGACTCCGGGCCTTCCTTCCATCCGGCCCCTGCCGCTTCGGCATACCGCATGGGATAGGTCTCCGCTCCCTGTCGGCAGAGAGGGCAACGGCGCCGGAAGGGCGCCCTTGCTGGGAATGCCGCCGGCCCACGCCACCGCTCGGCCCGCCTCTCACCGGAGACATCACTCCTCTTGCGGCGGCCGCACACCGGGCGTTCCGAACGCCTGAAAAAGGAGTACTCGCCCGAGCCATCGGGACTATCCGGGCCTGACGCGCCTCGTCGCCGAAGGCCCGTTACATGATGTGGAGGGTGCCTGCTCTCCTGCCTAGCGGAGACCCCTCTGCCGTCCACGCGACCGTTTTTCCCGCCCTCTCTGCCCTTCCCATTGCCACGTCCAACGATCACCCGTTCGGCGTACCTGGCGCGTCACCCCGCGTGTCGCACCCAAAGCATGTTACACACCTGGACAAACGCTCCCGTTCTCTCTAATCGAGCGCCCTCCACCTATCCCACCAGCCGGTCATACTCGGCTGCAAAGCGCCTTCGATTTGCCCGCCCCGTGCTCTCGCAGCGCCCGCTCGGCAAGCCGGTCGAGCCTTCCTCTTTTGGCGTCCGCTTCGAACTCCGCATCCCAGGCCGCGGCGTCGAAACGCTCGAACCACCGGCGCAGGCTCTTCCGCTCGTTGCGGGAAAGCCCCCGGAGCTCCTTCACAAGTCGCTGTACGCTAGTCATAGGGATCCCTGTGCTGCCAATATAGGGTACGTCCTCCACCAGGTCAATTTCCTGTGCCCGCTCTATTCCTCTGCGCCGTTCCTCACAAGTTCTACCCTGCCTAGCAGCTCCAGGCCATTCAAAATCCGTCTCCATCCGTGAAAGTCCCCGAGTGCATTTCCTGCTCCTTTCAGTGCGTTCAGTGTGCTCAGTGGATGAATACTCCCTCCTCGCTCCCTGTGCCTTCACCCTCCTCCGGTTGCCCCTCTGTTCCCTTTGTGGTACGATTTCCGTCGCACTCATCTTCGACCGTGGCCTTTCTGCGCGTCTTTTTCGAATTGGGAGGGGTATGCAGCAAGCGTTAGAACAGAAACAGCAGGGCAACAGCAACACCCAAGAGCTGGTCAGCATGAAGCTCCTCTTGGAAACCGGCGTCCACTTCGGGCACAAGACCCGCCGCTGGAACCCCAAGATGAAGCAGTACATCTTCACCCAGCGCAACGGCATCCACATCATTGACCTCCAGCAGACCGTCGGCCTCCTCGCTAAGGCCTACGACTATGTGAAGACCACCGTCGCCAATGGCGGCGTCATCCTCTTCGTCGGCACCAAGAAGCAGGCCCAGGAGGCCGTGGAGTCGGAAGCCAAGCGCTGCGGCATGCCCTTCGTCAGCCAGCGCTGGCTCGGCGGCACCCTCACCAACTACGCCACCATTGCCCTGCGCATCACCTACCTCGAACAGCTGGAACAGCAGAAGGCCAAGGGCGAATTCGCCCGCTACTCCAAGAAGGACGCCCTCAAGCTGGAAGAAGAGCTCGCGAAGCTCAACCACCACCTAAGCGGCATCAAGGCCCTCAAGAAGCTGCCCGATGCCCTCTTCGTCGTGGACCCCGGCAAGGAAGCCATCGCCATCGCCGAGGCCCGCCGCATGAAGGTCCCCATCGTGGCCATCAACGATACCGATTGCGACCCCAACTTCATTGACCACCCCATCCCCGGCAACGACGACGCGATCCGCTCCGTCCGCCTCATGACCGGCAAGATCGCCGATGCGGTCCTGGAAGGCAACACCCTCCGCCAGCAGCGCCTCATCGAAGAGGTCAAGGCCGCCGAGGGCGCCAAGGCCGAAGCCGCCGCGTCCGCCAAGTCCTAGCCGGGTCCGTAGCACAGGAGTCCCCCGTGGCTGTCAGCGCAGAAGCAGTTAAAGCTGTCCGCGAGCGCACCGGCGCAGGCGTCGTCGAGTGCAAGAACGCCCTCGAAGAGGCCAAAGGCAAAATCGAAGAGGCCGTCGAAGCCCTCCGCAAGAAGGGCATCGCCAAGGGCAACGCACTCGCCGCCAAAAAGGCCGGCGCAGGCGGGCAGGGCGTCGTCGCCTCCTATGTCCACCAGGGCAGCCGCATCGGCGTTCTGATCGAGCTCAGCTGCGAGACTGACTTCGTGGCCCGCACGGAAGAGTTCAAGGCCCTGGCCCACAACGTCGCCATGCAGATCGCCGCCATGAACCCCAAGTACATCGGCGATGGCGACCTTCCCGAGAAGCCCGAAGGCCCCCTGGCCGAGGTCAGCCTCCTCCACCAGCCCTTCATCCGCGAGCCTACCCGCACCATCAAAGACCTCCTGGCCGAGCTCATCGGCAAGGTCGGCGAAAACATCCGCGTCCGCAGATTCGTCCGCTTCGAACTGGGCGGCTAGACCCGGCCGGACCAAGGCCGGCGAGGGGTGAGCCATGCCGGAGCCACGGTACAAGCGCGCCGTGCTCAAGCTGAGCGGTGAAGCCCTCAAAGGCGAGGGCGGTTCCGGCATTGATCTCACCACCCTTCGCTTCGTGGCCAACCACGTCAAACAGGCCCGCGATCTGGGCGTGGAGATGGGCGTGGTCGTCGGCGGCGGCAACATCTGGCGCGGCGCCGAAGCCGCCAAGCTCGGCATGGACCGCACCACCGCCGATTACGCCGGCATGCTCGCCACCGTCATCAACGCCCTCGCCCTCCAGGACGCCCTGGAGAAGATCGGCGTCGTCACCCGCACCCAAACGGCCATCCCCATAGACGCCGTCGCCGAGCCCTTCATCTACCGCCGCGCCATGCGCCACCTGGAAGTGGGGCGCGTCCTTATCTTTGCCTCCGGCACCGGCAACCCCTACATGACCACGGACACCGCCGCCGCCCTGCGCGCCACGGAGATCGGCGCCAACGTCCTCCTCATGGCCAAGAACGGCGTGGACGGCGTCTACGATTCCGACCCCCGCAAGAACCCCGGCGCCAAGAAGTTCGCCAAGCTCAGCTACCTGGAGGCGCTCAACCTCCGCCTGCAGGTGATGGACAGCACAGCCCTCTCCATGTGCATGGACAACAGGGTCCCCATCGTCGTCTTTGATATCCAGGATCCCACCGGTGTGCAGCGGGCGCTCCTGGGCGAATCCGTCGGCACGGTGATTTCCTAGGTACAATACAGGCAATCTATCGCGGCCCCGTCACCCCTACCGGGCGAACGGCCGCAAAGGCGAAAGGCAGCCATCATGTCGCAGGACGTATTGCGCAAAGCGGAAGACAAGATGAAGAAGAGCGTCGAGGCCTTTGAGCGCGACCTAGCCGGGATGCGCACGGGCCGGGCCAGCGCCGGCCTGGTGGACGGCATCATGGTGGACTATTACGGCACCATGACCCCCATGAAGCAGCTCGGCACCATCAACACGCCGGAGGCCCGCCTCATCACCATCCAGGTCTGGGATAAGGGTGCCGTCTCCGCTGTGGAAAAGGCCATCCAGAAGGCCAACATCGGCCTCACGCCGAACATAGACGGCATGACCATCCGCCTGGCCGTTCCGCCCCTCACGGAGGAGCGGCGCAAGGAGATCGTCAAGATGGTCCACCGCCGCCTGGAAGAGGCCAAGATCGCGGTGCGCAACGTCCGCCGGGACGCCATCGAAGAGCTGCGCGCCCTGGAGAAGGATAAGCGCATCTCCCAGGACGACCAGAAGCGCGCCGAAGCCCAGCTCCAGAAACACACGGACACCTCTACGGATAAGGCGCAAAAAGCCTCTGACGCGAAAGAGGCAGAAGTGCTGCGGGTGTGAGGGGATGCCCCCTCGTCAATCGTTCGCACAAGAGCGGGCTGAAGAGCAGAGCGCCCGCTCCAGCGCCGTCCCGCGCCACGTGGCCATCATCATGGACGGCAACGGGCGCTGGGCACAGGAGCGCGGCCTGCCGCGCCTGGCAGGACACCGCGCCGGGACCAAGAACATCCGGCGCGTCCTCAAAGCCTTCGATGGCCTGGGCGTCCGCTATGTCACCATCTACGCCTTCTCCACGGAGAACTGGACGCGCCCGCCGGAAGAGGTCAAGGGCCTCTGGCGGCTCCTGGGACAGGTCATCGGCAGGGAGTCCAGGGCCCTCCACAAGAACAACGTCCGCATCAGGCACATCGGGCGGATGGACCGCCTGCCGCCCAGCCTCCAAAAGGCAATAGACCAGGCGCTGGAGCTGACCAAGGAGAATACCGGCATCACCCTCACCGTGGCCCTGGATTACGGCGGCCGCGCCGAGCTGGTGGAGGCCGTCCGCCGCCTGCTCCAGGAGGGCCTGCGCCCCGGCGAGGTCACGGAAGAAGCCATCGCCGTCCGCCTGCACACCGGCGGCCTTCCCGATCCCGACCTCATCATCCGCACCGGCGGCGAGATGCGCCTGAGCAACTTCCTCATCTGGCAATCGGCCTACGCCGAGTATTACGCCTCCCCCGTCTGCTGGCCTGATTTTGATGAGGCGGAGACGGCCAAGGCGGTGGAGGCCTACGGCAGGCGCCAGCGAAAGTTCGGTGGCCTCCTCCATGCGAACGGGGCCTCCGCCCCTGAAAGCGGTGGGCGCTGATGCTCCTCCAGCGCTTTATTTCCGCTAGCATCGCGCTTCCCATCCTGGTGCTCATGATCTGGTTCGGCACCGGGACCACCATGGCCCTTATCGCCGCCGCATCCGTCATCGGCATCCGCGAATTCCACCGGCTCGCCGTCCGCGCCGGGCCAACGCCCGTCCTCTTCCTGGCCACCATCGGCGGCGTCCTCTTTGTGGTGGATGCCGGGACGGACTTCAACTTCACCATGGCCCTTATCACCGGCCTAGTCTTGGCCCCGCTCTTCCTTCTCCTGGTGCTCGGTTCGCGGGAGCGCTTCCTTTCGGACTGGGCGTGGACCCTGGCCGGAGTCTTCTATGTCGCCTGGACCCTCTCCCATGCCGTCCGCATCAGCCGCCACGCCGATGGCCGCGAATGGCTTCTCACGGCGGCGCTCCTCACCTTCGCGGTGGATACGGGCGCCTACTTCGTCGGGCGGCTCATCGGCAGGAACCACATGGCGCCCAGCATCAGCCCTGGGAAAACTTGGGAGGGCGCGATCGCCGGGCTTGCGGTCGGCATCGGCGCGTCGCTTGCCGTCACGGCCGGTTTCGGCCTCCCCATCGGCGCGTGGAAGGCTGTCGTCCTCGGCCTGCTCATCGGCATCTTCGGCCAGGCGGGAGACCTGGCGGAGTCCATGATCAAACGCGCGGCCGGCGTGAAGGATGCTGGCGGACTTATCCCGGGTCACGGCGGGATTTTGGACCGGCTGGATAGCCTGATTCCATCGGTTGTCGTGCTATACTACTTCCTGACCTACGGATTGGGGTGACGCCTCATGAAGGGCCTTGTCGTCCTCGGCTCCACAGGTTCCATCGGCCGCCAGACCCTCGATATCGTTCGCGCATTCCCTGACCGCTTCAAAGTCGTCGGCCTTGCGGCGGGAACCAACATCGAGCTGTTGGCCAAGCAGGTGGAAGAGTTCCACCCAAAGATGGTCTTTCACACCCAAGGCGTGCGGGAGGTCCTGCCGCCCAACGGGTGGAAGTTCACCCCCATGGAGGAGATGGTCGTCCAGTCCTCCGTCAACGCCGTCATGGTGGGCACCGTGGGCAGAGAGGGCCTCCTGGCGACCCTGGCCGCGCTGAACGCCCGCAAGAGCGTGGCCCTGGCCAACAAAGAAGTCATCGTCATGGCGGGGAACATCGTCATGTCAGCCGCCCAGCGCAACGGCATCGAGATCCTGCCCGTGGACAGCGAGCCGAGCGCCATGTGGCAGTGCATGCGCGGCGAGGATAAGGACGTCTCACGCATCTTCCTCACCGCCTCAGGCGGCCCCTTCCGCACACGCCCCCTGAGCGAGATCGACAAGGTGACCCAAGAAGAGGCGCTGAACCATCCCACGTGGCGCATGGGGCGCAAGATCACGATTGACTCGGCGACGCTGATGAACAAGGGCTTTGAGGTCATCGAAGCCAACTGGCTCTTCGGCGTCCCCATTGACCGCATCGAAGTCGTCGTCCACCCGCAAAGCATCATCCACTCCATGGTGGAGTTCGCGGACGGCTCCGTGAAGGCCCAGCTCGGCCCGCCCGATATGCGCTACCCCATCCAGCTGGCGCTCTCCTACCCGGCGCGCTGGCAGAACCCCACGCTGCCCCAGTTCAATCCCATCGAGATCGGCAAGCTCACCTTTGAAGCGCTGGACCTGCGCCGCTATCCCTGCTTCAAGATGGCCCTGGATGCCGGCCGCAAGGGCGGCACCTACCCTGCCGTTCTCGCCGCCGCTGATGATGTCGCCGTCAGCCTCTTCCTCTCCCACCAGATCTCCTTCGGCGAGATGCCCAAGATCGTCGAGGCGACCCTGGCGGCGCACAAGCCTATCAAATACCCCTCCCTTGAGGATATCCTTGAAGTGGACACCTGGGCCCGCGATTATGCCGGGCGCCAAGTTGTGGACTAGGCGGCCCGTCCCCGGGCTAGGTGTGGAGTCGGCGGCGTGACGATCATTGCCTTCCTCATCGTCTTCGGCGTGCTCATCCTCATCCACGAGCTTGGGCACTTCATCACGGCCAAGCTCGCCGGAGTGAAGGTCCAAGAGTTCGGCATGGGTTATCCGCCGCGCATCTTCGGCATCACGCGCGGGGAGACGGTCTACTCCCTCAACTGGCTGCCCCTCGGCGGCTTCGTGAAGCTCTTGGGGGAAGAGGACCCCAGCCATCCCCAGAGCCTCGCCGGGAAGAGCCGCAGGGTCCGGACGCTGGTTATCAGCGCCGGGGCGCTCATGAACCTCTTCCTGGCCCTCTTCCTCTTTGCCATCGTCTTTATGGTGCCGCAGAAGGCGGTCTTCCACACGGTGGCCATCCAAAGCGTTGCTGATGGTTCCCCAGTTGCGCTCGCCGGTCTCCAGCCCGGAGACGTTGTTAAGAAAGTGAATGGCAGGAAGATTCGCAATATCAATGACTTGCGATATCAATATCAACTGCGCCTTGGGGCAAAGGCCACTACTGTGGTCGAACGGAACGGCGCGCTGCTCTCCATCAACGTGACGCCGCGCTGGAAGCCACCGGCGGGCCAAGGCCCCACGGGGATCAGCATCGCTGAGCCTGAGGACGAGCGGACGGCCAGCTACCGCGAGCCGTTCCTCACGGCGGTGCCCCACGCCTTCCGCCAGGCGGGCGAGACGCTCGTGCTGACACGCAACGGCATCACCAAGTGGTTCGTCGGTGACGCCGATCCGCTGGACGATGTCGCCGGGCCCATCGGCATCGCGCGGGTCACGGGAGAGGTGGCGGAGCACGGCACCATCGTTGACCTCACCATGTTCGCCGCCTTCCTCAGCCTCAACCTCGCTATCATGAACATCTTGCCCATCCCGGCCCTGGATGGCGGCCGCCTCCTCTTCGTCGCCATCGAGTTCGTGCGCCGGGGCAAGCGCATCCCGCCCCAGAAAGAGGCGATGGTTCACATGATCGGCTTCGCCACCCTCATCGCCATCATGGTCATCATCTCCGTCTTTGATATTCAGCGCATCATCCGTGGCGAGAATGCGATAGGCGGTTGATGGCCCTGTGACCGCCCTCCACTACCGCTCTTACGGCCACTCCGGCCCGCTGGTCATCGCTGTCCACGGCGGCCCGGGCGCAACGGGCTCCATGGGCATCGTCGCCCGGGAGCTTTCCGATTCGTTCCGCGTCCTGGAGCCGTACCAGCGCGGGGTCGGCCCGGTGCGCCTCTCCGTCGCCGTCCATGTGGAGGACATGCATCAGTTTATCCGGGAGCGCTGTGCCGGGGAACAGCCGATAATCGTCGCCCACTCCTGGGGCGCGATGCTCTCCCTCGCCTTCGCCGCCGTCTATCCCACTGCCGCCTCCGCCATCGCCCTCATCTGCTGCGGCACCTTGGACGAGAACACCCGCGCCAAGATGAACGGAATCATCGAATCGCGGAAGGTCGGCGAGCTCAAGCGCCAATTCCAAGAGGTGGAGCGCGCGAGCGACCCAAACAGGCGCATGGCCCTGATAGCGAGGGCGATGCTGAATGTGCAGTCGTACGACCTGATTCCCAGGGAGGCCAAGGGCGAGAACCGCCGCGAGGCCACCATGGCGGGCTTCCAGCGCGAGGCGTGGGAGGACATGGTGCGGCTGCAGAACAGCGGCCTCTACCCCAAGGCTTTCGCAGCTATCAAGGTACCCGTCATCATGCTCCACGGCGCGTACGACCCGCACCCCGGGCCCATGATCTACCAGAGCCTCAAGCCCTACCTACCCCAGCTTGAGTATCGCGAATGGGAGCGCTGTGGCCACTATCCCTGGCTGGAGCGCCACGCCCGGAACGACTTCTTCGTGAGCCTGCGCGAATGGCTGACAAGGCAATCGCGCCTCGGGTTGCGCAGAGGCGATTAGGCGTTCCACTTCCGCAGTGTCGGGATGATTTCCTTCGCGTAGATCTCCGCGAAGCCCTTCGTCTTGTCCGCCGGGCCTGACGGCGCGAGGATGAAGTGGCGTACGCCAGCCTCCACGAACTGCTGCATCCGCTCGGCGCATTGTTTCGGCGTGCCGACGATGGGGTATTTCTTGACCAGCTGGGTGAAGTCCTGGGCGTAGTTCGTGCCGAGCGCCGCCGCCGACCATCCGGCCGCCTCTTCGAATGAGTCGGCCACGCTGGTGAAGGCATAGAGCGTTCTCTGGATCTTCGATGGGTCACGCCCCGCTTTGTGCGCGATCTCCTCGATCTGCTTCACGCCGTCGCGGTACATCTCCGGCGTGTACATATACGGTATCCATCCATCGCCGTAGAGCGCCGTCCGGGGGATGGACCCGCGCCGCCCGCCGACAAAGAGCGGGGGGCAGGGCTTCTGCACCGGCTTGGGCTCGATGGAGACGTCCTCCAGATTCCAGAATCGGCCCTTGAAGGTGACGTTGTTCTCCGTCCAGAGCCGCTTCATGATCTGCATGGCCTCGTTCGTCCGGGGGCCGCGCTCCTCCCGCTTCACGCCCATGGCGATGAACTCCTTCGGGTACTCCCCGCCGACGCCGACGCCGAGGATGGCGCGCCCGTTGGAGGCATGGTCCAGCGTCACGACTGCCTTGGCGACGAGAATCGGATGCTTGAGCGGCATCAAGAGGATGGAGGTGCCGAGCAGGACGCGCTTGGTCACTGAGGAGGCGACGGCCAGGGTCATGAGTCCGTCGTGCATCGGATGGCGCCAGATGATGTGCTCACCGGCCCAGATGGAATCGAAGCCGAGGTTCTCCAGGCGGACCGCATCGTCCGCGATCGATCCGCCGCGACCGCCGAAGGTCATTCCGAACTGCAATGTGATGGGCATGCTGCTCCCCCAAGGATGTAGGCAAGAAAACGCCGCCATGATACCATAGCGAGCGGCCTCCCAACCCTGGTGAGTCATCCGTGGGCGGCTGTGCTGGAAGGAGCGCAACCCTGTGAAGATCGGCGCGCATGTCTCGGCGGCCGGCAGCCTGGACAAGGCGATAGACAACGCCCAGAGGATCGGCGCGGAGTGCATCCAGATCTTCGCCTCCGGCCCCACCAACTGGCACGTGAAGAACCACTCGCCGAAGGAGCTCCAGGCCTACAAGGAAAAGGCGGCGAGAACGGGCATCGGCCCATGCGTCCTCCACGGCGTCTACCTCATCAACTTCGGCTCGCCGAACCCCGATCTTGTCGCCAAGGGCATCGAATCGCTGCTCCAGTACCAGCGCGTGGCGGGCAACATCGGCGCCATGGGCACCATCTTCCACATCGGGAGCCACAAGGGACAGAGCTTCGAAAAGGTGCTTCCCCAGGTGGCCGCCGCCTTCCACAAGGTGTTGGACGCCATGCCGAAGGACGTCTCCCTCATCATCGAGAACAGCGCGGGGATGGGCAACTCCATCGGCGCCACCTTCGCGGAGATCGGCGCGGTCATCAAGGAGGTCGGCGATCCAAGGGTGAAGGTCTGCCTAGATACCCAGCACTCCTTCGCTAACGGTTACGATGTGGCCACCAAGGACGGCCTCAATCGGGTGATGGAGGAGCTGGAGAAAGAGGTCGGCGCCAAAAAGCTCGTCGCCGTTCACGCCAACGATTCCAAGTGCCCCCTCGGGGGCGGCCTGGATCGGCACGATAACATCGGCGAAGGGCCCATCGGCATGAAGGGCTTCGCCAATATCATGAAGCATCCGGCCTTCAAGGACGTGCCCTTCTATCTGGAAGTCCCCGGCTTCGACGGCGAAGGGCCGGACGCGAAGAATATCGAACGATTGAAAGGGCTGCGCTAGCCGTGCCCGACCTCAAACGTAAGAAAGAGCCCTCGCCATTCACGTTTCAGGAGCGTATGGTGAGCCTGGGAATATCCCTGGCCATCGCCCTCATCGTGATGGCGGCCGCGCGGAATGTTCTCTGGGGATTCCTGGTCTTCTTCGTGCTGACCATCGCGATCAACGTTTACATCCTGAAGCGCAAAGGCCACAAGTTCTAGGGGTGCTGTATGCCGATTTTTGTCGCCCTCGGCAAACTGACCACGGAGGGAGCCGCCTACATGCGGGACCTTTCCCTCCGCCACAAGCATGCCGCTGCCAACGCCGAGCGCCTAGGCGGCAAGCTGCTGGCGAGCTACGCCCTCATGGGGCAATATGACTTCTTGGCCATCCTTGATTGCCCTAACGAGAAGGTCGCCATGAAGATCCTGGCGAAAGAGGCCTCCCACGGCAACGTGCGGTACGAGACGATGACCGCCGTGCCGATCGAAGAGTTCGCGAAGCTGGTTGACGAGGCGGGCATCCACTGAGCCACGCCATATCTCACATCTGAGGTGCAGGAATGACCCTGGCAGAGAAGTTCGGCGGCATGGAAGTCCACAAGGCGGCGCGCGCCATCGGCATCAAGTTCGCCCAAGACGCCGTCCCGGAGAGCAAGACCGTCACCGCCAACGGCATGAAGCTCAACTATCTCGATTGGGGCAACCACGGCAAGCCCAAGCTCCTCTGCCTCCACGGCGGCGCGCAGACGGCCCACAGCTGGGACTTCTTCGCCCTCGGAATGCGCGACCAGTTCCACATCGTGGCGCTCGACCAGCGCGGCCACGGCGATAGCGACTGGTCCCAGGAGGGCGACTATTCCCTGGAGTCTCACGTCAAGGACATTGACGCCTTTACAGACGCCATCGGCTTCAAGCAGTTTGTCCTTGTCGGTCTTTCCATGGGTGGGCGCAACGCCTACGGCTTCACCTACCGCCACCCCATGAAGGTGAGCAAGCTCGTCATCTGCGATATCGGCCCCGAAGTGAACATGGCCGGCTCCAAGCGCATCGGTGAGTTTCTCCAGGACACGGAGGTCTTCGAGTCCTTCGATTGGCTCGTTGAGCGGGTGAAGCGTTACAATCCGCACCGGGAGGAGAAGCAGATCCGCGGCAGTCTGCTGAACAACTTGAAGCAATTGCCTGACGGGAAGTGGACCTGGAAGTACGACCGCCGTCGAGGGTTGCGCCAGCGCGGCGGCGGCGAGATCACGGACAAGCTCTGGGCCGAGCTCAAGGCCATCACGTGTCCGGTGCTCCTGGTGCGCGGCGGCAACAGTGACATCCTGACTTCGCAGACGGCCAAGAAGATCGTGGCCGCGGTGAAGAGCTGCTCCTTCGCTGAAGTGCCCAACGCGGGCCACCTTGTCCAGGGCGATAATCCCGTCGCCTTCGAGAAGGCTGTGCGGCAGTTCCTCGGCGTCCCGGCGAAGTAGACCTTGCGCGGTCTTACGGGAGTCGTGAGCGCTTGATGGTGGTGTTGCGTAGCAGCGCGGGTACTTTCCCATACGCGCTTGCCCCCATCGCCAGCTTCGCCAGTTGCCCCTTCGTCGCCTTCTTCAGCGTGATGAGCGGCAGCTTGGGGTAGCGCTCTCTGAGAAAGCGCACGTTCTCCGCCTCAACCACCGGCGGCTTCGGCGAAAGGCCGCTGCAGAACAGCGCTGCTATTGCCAGCCCTCTGCGCTCCGCCGCCTCCACCGTCAACATCGTATGGTTCAGCGTCCCTAACCCCGGACGGATGACGATGATGAGCGGCGCGTTGAGCGTCCTCGCCAGATCTGCGAAGTCGTAGCCCTTCGCCAGCGGCACCAGGAGTCCGCCCGCGCCCTCTACGATGGTCACCTCGTGGCGCTTGGCGATGGCCGTGCACTCGCGCGCGATCTTTCTTGCGTCTATCGTCGCCCCGGCCCGCCGCGCCGCGATCAAGGGCGCTAGCGGCTCGGGATAGGCGGCCAGCGTGTAGGTGGAGAGGGCCGGATTCTTCGTCAGCCTGCGGTACTGCGCCTCATCACCGTCCACCAGGGGCTGTGCGCCCGTCTGCACCGCTTTCACCAGCGCCACCTTATGCTTTGCCGCGAGCCGCTTCGCCAGCCACGCCGCCACGATGGTCTTGCCCACGCCGGTATCAGTGCCGGTGACCAGGTATATGCTACCCACGGCGGCTCTTCCCCAGGGCCTTCAGCACGGCGTCTACATCTTGCTCGGTGTGCGTCGCCATCAGGTTGAATCGTATCCGCGAAGTGCCCTTCGGCACCGTCGGCGGGCGAACGGCCTTCGCCAGGATGCCCCGCTTCCGCAAGCGCCGCTCCATCGCCACTGCCGCATCTGCCGCGCCGATGACCAGCGGCACAATCTGCGTCTGCGATGGCGTCTCCGGATAGCCGAGGTCGCGGAAGCCTTCGCGAAGTCTTTGGGCGAGCGCTAAGCCGGTGGTTCTTCGCCATGGCTCCTTTGCGACGATATCGAGCGCCGCCAGCGCCGCCCCCACGGAGCCCGCCGGGAGGGCGGTGTTGAAGATAAAGGTGCGCGATCGGTTGATAAGGAAGGAGATGAGCGTCGCATCGCCTGCCACAAAGCCGCCCGCCGAGCCGAGGGCCTTGGAAAGCGTCCCCATGACGGCGATGGGCCCGCCCGTGATGCCGGAATGGCTCAGCGCGCCCGCGCCATCGCGACCCAGGATGCCGGTGGCGTGCGCCTCGTCTATCACCAGCAGCGCGCCGTATCGCTTGGCGAGCGTGAGGATGTCCGGGAGCGGCGCGATATCGCCGTCCATGCTGAAGACCGACTCGGTGTAGATGAGCTTCCGCTTCGCGCGCGACTTTCTCAGCAAGCGCTCCAGGTCGCTCGGGTCGCAGTGGCGGTAAATGACGGTCTCCGCGCGCGAAAGGCGCGTGCCGTCAATGATGGAGGCGTGGTTCAGGCTATCGCTGAAGATGGTATCGCCGGGGCCGGCTAGGGCGGAGATGAGCCCCACATTCGCCAGGTAGCCCGAGCTGTAGAGCAATGCCGCCTGCATCCCTTTCAGCTTCGCCAGGCGCGCCTCGAGCTCGTGGTGCAGCGGCGTCGAGCCGCAGAGGAGCCGGGAGGAGGCAGCGCCCGCGCCGTAGCGCAGTGTCGCCGCATTCGCCGCCTTAATGAGGCGCGGGTCGGTGCTGAGCCCCAGGTAGTTGTTGGAGGTGAAGTGCAGGCAGCGCCTTCCCCCCAGGGCGACGCGCGCCTCCGGGCCGCTCTCCGGCGTCACGATGGTGCGCGTGAGCGAAAGCCGCTCGATCTCGCGCAGCTCCGCCGCCAGGCTGTCAGCCCAAGCCGGGGGAAGACCGAAGCGCGCGCCCGATGCCATAGCTCACCGCTCCTACAAGCTCGTCAAGCTCCGCCTCGCTGATGCACAGCGGCGGCATGAGGATGATAACGTCTCCCAAGGGCCGCACAAAGACGCCCTTTTCCCGCGCCGCCAGGCAGGAGCGCCAGCCCATGCGCTCCGCCGCCGGGAAGGACCGCTTGGTCGCGCGATCGGCGACGAGCTCGATGCCGACCATCAGCCCCTGCTGGCGCACCTCGCCGACGTTCGGGTGCTCCGCGAAGGCCGCGCCCAGCAGCCGGCGCAGGCGCTCCGCCCGAGCGCGGACGCGCTCGATGACGGGCTCTTTCTCGAAGATGTCCAGGCTGGCGAGCGCGGCGGCGCATGCGATTGGATTCCCGGCGTAGGTGTGGCCGTGGAAGAGGGTCTTTTCATAGTGCCCGGCGTCATAGAAGGCGCGATAGACCTTCTCCGTCGCCAGCGTCGCCGAAAGGGGCAGATAGCCGCCGGTGATGCCCTTGCCGAGCACCATGATGTCCGGTGTCACGCCTTCAAGGTCGCAGGCGAACATCGCGCCCGTCTTGCCGAAGCCCGTTGCCACTTCGTCCGCGATAAGCAGCACATCGTGCCTATCGCAGATCTCCCGCAGGCGCTTCAGGTGCCCCTCCGGCGCGACGATGATGCCCGCCGCCCCCTGGACGCGCGGCTCCACGATGACCGCCGCGACTTCCTTCCCGCGCTCCGCCAGGAGCCGCTCCAGCGCAGTTGCGCAAGTGAGGTCGCAGGCGGTTCTGGCGGCGCAGGCGGAGCAGCGATAGCGGTGCGGGCTCGGGATGCGCAGCGGCTCGACCAGCAGGGATTCGTACGGCTTGCGGAAGATGCCGTCCGCGCCCACGCTGCTCGCGCCCAGGGTATCGCCGTGGTAGGCCATGTCCAGGGAGACGATGCGCGTGCGCTCCGGCAGGCCGGCGTTCCCCCAGTATTGCACCGCCATCTTGAGCGCCACCTCCACCGCGCTCGCGCCGTCGCTGCTGAAGAACGACCATCGCAGTCCCTTGGGCACATGCTGCAGCAGTCGCTCGGCAAGCTCCATCGCGGGCGTGTGGCTGACTCCCAGGAGCGTGCTGTGCTGCAGCCGCTCCGCCTGGCGTTTGATCGCCTCCACGATGCGCGGCTCGCCGTGGCCGTGGACGATGGTCCACAGGGAGGCCACACCGTCCAGGTATTCCTTGCCGTCCTTGGCCACCAGCCGCGTCCCGTGCGCCCGCTCGATGACGAGCTTCGGCTCCGCATCGAAGCGAGCCATCTGGGTGAAGGGATGCCATATCGCTGAATGGCGCGGCGGCTGTGACGGCATCAGGTGGTCCTGCGGGAAGATTCGCGGAGCGGCGGCTTATGCGC
This sequence comes from Chloroflexota bacterium, assembly GCA_016875535.1. Classification (NCBI taxonomy): domain Bacteria; kingdom Bacillati; phylum Chloroflexota; species Chloroflexota bacterium. The sequence goes on along the minus strand of VGPF01000014.1, from coordinate 22,011 downwards.
GCGCGGCGGCCGGTTCGTGGGCGGGCGTCTCGTCGCCGTGCTCGATTGCAAAGCCCATGTCTTTGATCATCTGGAGGGTCTCGTTCCAGTGCTGCCCCGGCGTGGTGAGGTAGCCCTCAGTGAAGACGGAATTCGCCGGATAGAGCGAAAGCGGCTGGAGGGAGCGTAGATGCACCTCGCGCCCGCCGGAGACACGGATCTCCTGCCTGGGATTGAGGAAGCGCGCCAGGCAGAGGATGCGCAGGCACTGGTGCGGCGTCAGGCGCCCTTCATCCTGGAGCGGCGTTCCCTTGATGGGGATGAGGAAGTTGATGGGGATGGACTGGACGTTCAGGTCGCGCAGCTCCAGCAGCATGTCAATGATGTCGTCGTCCGTCTCCCCCATGCCGACGATGCCCCCGGTGCAGAGGTTCATGCCCGCCGCGCGCGCCGCCTTGAGCGTCTGCATCCTGTCCTGGTAGGTGTGCGTCGTCGTGATGGAGGAATAGAAGCGCTCGCTCGTGTTGAGGTTGTGGTTCAGCTGGTCCACGCCCGCTTCGCGAAGGGCGCGCGCCTTCGCCTCGTCCATCAGGCCTGCGGAGACGCAGACCTTGATGCCCACCTCGTCCACGATCTGCCGCACCGCGCCCGTGAGGAAATCAATCTCCCTAGGCGTCGGCCCCCGCCCCGCGGTGACGATGCAGAAGCGCTTCGCCATGGCGTTCTTCGCCCGCTTCGCTCCCTCCACCAGCTTCTCCCGTGTCACCATCGGGTACTTTTCGATGGCCGCCTTGGAGATCTTGGACTGAGAGCAGTAGCCGCAGTCCTCCGGGCAGAGGCCGCTCTTGGCGTTCATGAGGACATGGATGTGGACCTTGTTGCCGCAAAAGGTGCGCCGCACCCGGTAGGCGGCGGCCAGCAGGTCCATGATGTCGCTGTCCGGCGAGCGGAGGACGCCATGGCATTCGTCCCGGGTGAGACATTCGCCCCGGATGGACTTGTCGGCGAGCGCTTGGTAGGAAATCATTGGACCTGCCGAAGCTTGGGTGCTGTTTGGAGGAGCGAGAGAGCCCTGTTATTGTAATCCATCCGATGCCTGGTCAGAGGCTGCCTCTCCTTTTCTTCTATGCCGATAAGATCCGCACCAATCTGTGTCATCTGTGGATCAAGGCTTCCTGTTCTTACGCCCTCGGCAGACCCAGTCCTCTATTGGCTATGAGCCCGCGCTGGATCTCGTTCGCGCCGCCCACGATGCTGAACATGAGCTGCTGGCGCACGTTGTGCTCCATACGGCCGTCCACCTGCACATAGCGCTTCAGCGCCGTATGGCGCTCCACCTGTCCATAGAGGCCCAGCGCCGCAACGGCCACGTGGGCGAACCGCTGCGTCAGCTCGCTGCCGAAGATCTTGACCTCAGAGGCCTCGAACGTGGGCGCCTGGCCGATGCTTTGCAGCCACCCGATGCGGTAGGCCATCATGCGGCACGTCTCGATCCGCACCGCGATATCCGCCAGCTTGTGGCGCAGGACGGCCGTCTGCGGGTCGTGCCTCTTGTGGCCTCCTTGGGCGCGCCAAAAGGCCACAAGCTCCTCTAGGAGGCGCTGGTTCGTCGCTGCGTGCTCGATGACCACCCGCTCATGGTTGAGGAGCGTTGTCGCCAGGTACCAGCCCTGGTTTACCTCGCCGATGACGCACTCTTTGGCATTCACCCGGCAGTTATCGTAATAGACGATGTTCTGCATCCCGCCGCCCAGGTTCCCGAACTCTTCATACCGGATGCCCGGCGTCTTGGCTGGGATGATGAAAAAGGTGATGCCCTTGTGCTTCGGCGTATTCGGGTCGGTCCGGGCCAGCAGGAAACTGTAGTCGGCCAGGTGGAGGTGGCCGCCCCAGATCTTGGTGCCGTTGATGACGAAGTCGTCGCCGTCGCGGGCGGCCTTGGTCTTCAGCCCGGCAAGGTCGGACCCGGCGTCCGGCTCGGAAAAGCCCTGGTGAAAGTTTATTTCGGCATTGGCGATGGGGGCAAGGAACCGCTTCTTCTGCTCGGGCGTCCCGTGGCGCATGATGGCGGGGCCAAGATAGCCGACTCCGGCGTCACGGGCATAGAAGCGGTAGTAGGCGCTCTCCTCCGCAAAGATAAGCTGGATGCTCATGGGCGATTCCGTCCCGCCGTACTCCTTCGGCCAGGACATCGTCAGCCACTTCTTAGCCGCCAGCTTCTTGCGGACGCTTTCGATGAAGTGGTGCTGTTCGTCCCGCTCGTCGTACCCGCCGTACCAATCGGGCGGCAGCTCCTTCGTATAGAAGTCCTTGACCTCCTTGCGGAAGGCCTCGTCCTCGGCAGAAAAGGCAAAACGCATCGTGGGACTCCATTCGGGAAAGCTGCGGAAAAGATTCTAGCACCGGGCGCAGGTCTGCGACAGCCAGCCAGGGCCCGAGGCCTTCAGGAGGCCGTCTGTGCCGACTTTGGCAGGTAAGGCCGCCCGGCAGGAGTGAACATAAATCCTTCCCGCCGTTTGCCGTCGTCAGACGCCCTCTGATATACTTCCCCTGATTTCTCTAGGGGCGGCTCTGAGGCAACAGCGCCTGCACCTTAGCCGCTAAAGGCATCATCTAAGCCGATAGGAACGCACGCTCTTCAAGAATCTGTGCGATCTGTGGAGACAGCCTTCGGGTCCCGCCTCTTTCCGCAGGAAGGACGTTCGCCATGACGATGACCAAAACATTCACGCCGCAACAGCTGAAGCGCTATTCGCGCCACATCATCATGCCTCAGGTGGGCGGCAACGGCCAGCGCAAGCTCCTTGATGCCAAGGTCTTGCTCCTCGGCGCGGGCGGCCTTGGCTCTCCCACGGCCCTCTATCTCGCCGCCGCAGGCGTCGGCACCCTGGGCATCGTGGACTTTGACGTGGTGGACTTCAGCAACCTCCAGCGCCAGATCCTCCATGACACCAACGATGTCGGCCGTCCCAAAGTCGTTTCTGCAGCCGAGACCTTGAACGATATCAACCCTGATGTGAAAGTCATTCAGATCGCCAAGCGGATGGACTCAGAGAATGCGATGGAGGTCTTCAGCCAGTACGACATCATCGTGGACGGCACAGACAACTTCGCCACCCGCTACCTGAGCAACGATGCCGCCTATTTCCTCAAGAAGCCCCTCGTCCACGGCTCCATCTTCCTCTTTGATGGCCAGGTCAGCGTCTTCGAGCCCGGCAAGGGTTGCTACCGTTGCTTGTACCCGGCCCCGCCGCCTCCCGGCATGGTGCCCAGCTGCGCCGAGGCGGGCGTCTTCGGCGTCCTCCCCGGCATCGTCGGCTCCATCATGGCCGTCGAAACGATCAAGCTTATCCTCGGCCTCGGCCGGCCTCTGGTGAACCGCCTGATGATCTTCGATGCGCTGGAGATGGAGTTCCGCGAGGTCAAGCTGCGCCGCGATCCCAAGTGCCCCCTCTGCGGCAACCACCCGACGGTGAAAGAGCTCATAGACTACGAGGTCTTTTGCGGCGGCGCCTAACCCCGGGCTTCGCACAACACCCCGTATGCTCTACGCCAACCTCGTCGAGGCCATCGGCAAAACGCCCCTGGTGGAGCTGCGCAACTCCAGCCCCAAAAAGGGCGTGCGCATCTTCGCCAAGCTGGAGGGGCAGAACCCCACCGGCAGCGTGAAAGACCGCATCGCCAAGTACATGCTGGACGCCGCCGAAAAGTCCGGCGCCCTCACCAAGAAGCACATTATCCTGGAGCCCACCAGCGGCAACACCGGCATCTCCCTGGCCATGATCGGCCGGACCCGCGGCTACCAGGTGAAAGTGGTGATGCCGGAGAACGTCAGCGTGGAGCGGCGCGAGCTCCTGCGCGCCTACGGCGCGGAGATCGTCCTTTCGGACGGCAAGTCCGGCACCAACGGCTCCATCGTCGTTGCGCAGGAGATGGCGGCAAAGGACAAGCGCTACTTCATGCCCTACCAGTACGGCAATGAGGCCAACCCCCGGGCCCACTATGAGACTACCGGTCCGGAGATCATCCGCGATCTCCCCCAGGTGGACGTCTTTGCTGCGGGCCTCGGCACCGGCGGCACCCTCACCGGCATCGGGCGCTACCTCAAAGAGAAGAACCCCAAGACGCAAGTCGTCGCCATCGCGCCCCATCCCGATGAGCTTATCCAGGGACTCCGAAGCCTAGAGGACGGCTTCATCCCGCCCGTCCTCGATATGTCTGTCCTCAACGGCCGCATCATCGTCCGCAGCGCGGAGGCTTTCAAAGCCACCCGCGAGCTCACGGAGAAGGAAGGCGTCTTCGCCGGTATCTCCTCCGGCGCCGTCCTCGTCGGCGCGCTCAAGGTCGCCGCCCGCCTGGAAAAGGGCAACGTCGTTTGCCTCTTTGCCGATGGCGGCTGGAAGTACCTGAGCACCCACCTCTGGACCAAGAGCTATGAAGAGATCGAAAAGCAGGTGAAGGGCAAGCTCTGGTGGTAGGCAAAGGGCCGCTCGATTGCTGCTGCGGCTCGTCGCTCCCGTTCAGCCCCTGATTTTGCTATCATAGGGCGTCCCTTCATCCCCCTGTGGCGGTGTCCTTTTTCCTATGGCTCGCATCCTCATCATCGGCGGCGAAACCCCTGGCGCTCAGGCCGCCCTTGCCGCGTCAACCCAGGCTGACGCCCAGACCGTCTCCGCGGGCGACCTCGCCGCCGCATTGGAAATGCTTGACGGCGACCGCCCCACCCTCGCCATCCTCGACCTAAACGATGTCGCCCCCTCCAACCCGGAGCTCGCCCAGTTCCTGGCCGCCTGCGCCGATGGCGAAAGGCTTCCCATCCTCGCCCTCTTCTCCGCCGGCAGCCTGCCTGCCTTCGAGCAGGTCGGCCCCTTTGATGATTTCGCCGTCTCGCCCTTTCGCCTGCCGGAGGTCGCCTTCCGCATCCGCGCCCTTCTCCGCAAGCATGCCCCTGAGGGCGTCGGCGCGGACGCCGTCATCCGTGTGGGCGACCTTGTCATTGACCTCTCGCGCTACGAAGTACTTCAGGGCGGCAAGCGGATGGAGCTCACCTTCAAGGAGTACGAGCTCCTCAAATTCTTTGCCACCAATCCCGGCAAGGTCTTTACCCGGGAAACGCTCCTCAACCGAGTCTGGGGCTACGACTACTATGGCGGCACGCGCACCGTGGACGTCCACATCCGCCGCCTCCGCAGCAAGATCGAGCACGGCCCTTACGTCTTCATTGACACCGTCCGCAACGTCGGCTATCGCTTCAACGATAGACCTGAACCGGGTTCAGCACCTGGTTTGTGAAGCTCGTAACACTGTTGTTACATGACGATTCAGTACCCAGGGTGAATCTGAGGCATAATACGGCCCTAGTGCGCGTCGCCAGGAGTGCGTATCCTGTTGCACGAACAATGTACCGGCGAGAAATCGCCCGCTAAAGGAGCATCTATGGGGAAAGGCATCGAAAAGAGGACACCCGCCGAGGTCCTCGCACTGTGCAAGGCGAACGGCGTTCGCTTTGTGGACTATCGCTTCACTGACCTCCTCGGCACACTCCAGCACATCACCTCCACCATCGAAGAGTTCGACCTGAAGACCTTCGAGGGCGGCAAGGGCTTCGATGGCTCCAGCATCCGCGGCTTCAAGAGCATCCACGAGAGCGACATGCTCTTGATGCCCGATCCGCACACCGCCTACATTGATCCCTTCTATCAGCATCCCACCTTGGTCATCAACTGCGATATCGCCGACCCGGTGAACCGCAAGCCCTATGACCGCGATGCCCGCTACATCGCCAAGAAGGCCGAGGCCTACCTCGCCAAGACCGGCATCGCCGAAATCAGCTACTGGGGCCCTGAGCTCGAGTTCTTCGTTTTCGATAGCATGCGCTTCGCCCAGAACCAGAACAGCGGTTACTACTACCTGGAATCCAATGAGGGCGTCTGGAATACCGGCCTTGAGCGCGCCGTGGACGGCAGCCCCAACCTTGCCTACCGCATCCGCAACAAGGAAGGCTACTTCCCCACGGCCCCCACGGACACCTACCAGGACTTCCGCTCGGAAGTCCTGCAGACGCTGGTGGACCTGGGCATCCGCATGGAAGTCCACCACCACGAAGTCGCCACCGGCGGCCAGGGTGAGTTCGATGTGCGCTACAACACCCTCGTCACCCAGGCGGACACCGTGGGCCTCATCAAGTACGTCGCCCGCAACGTCGCCCGCAAGCACGGCAAGGTCCTGACCTTCATGCCCAAGCCCCTCTTCGGCGATAACGGCACCGGCATGCACACCCACCAGTCCCTCTGGAAGGCAAAGAAGAACCTCTTTTTTGACCCCAAGAGCGATTACGCAGGCATCAGCCAGACCTGCAAGTACTACATCGGCGGCCTGCTGAAGCACGCCCACGCCATCCTGGCCTTCGGCGCGCCCGGCACCAACTCCTACCGCCGCCTGGTCCCTGGCTTTGAAGCGCCGGTGAACCTGGCTTACTCCGCCCGCAACCGTTCCGCCTGCGTCCGCATCCCCGTCTACGCCAACGATGAAAAGGCCAAGCGCATCGAGTTCCGCCCGCCCGATGCCACCTGCAACCCCTATCTGGCCTTCTCCGCCATGCTCATGGCCGGCATAGACGGCATCACCAACAAGATTGACCCGGGCAAGTCCCTGGACGCCGATATCTACGAGCTGCCGCCTGAAGAGCTCAAGAAGATCCGCACCGTTCCCGGCTCCCTGGAGCAGGCCATCGGCGCCCTGGAGCAGGACAACGACTTCCTCACACGCGGCGGCGTCTTCACCAAGGACCTCATCGAGACCTACATTGACTACAAGCGCAAGAAGGAAATTGACCCCATGCGCCTGCGCCCGCACCCCTACGAATTCTTCCTGTACGCGGACGCCTAGGCGTATCGTCCCATGACGCTGAAGAAGCCCCCGCGCTTAGCGCGGGGGCTTCTTGTTTTCTATCGGTATACTCGTGACAACGCTCGATGAAGGAGCCCGTGTGAGCAACAGCCTTGAAGCCAAAATCGCCAAGCTCGAAGCGGCCCTCGCCGAACTGCAGGACGAGCGGGCCATCCGCACCCTCATCTCGCGGTATGCCATCCACACGGATGCCGGGCGCGTGAGCGAATGGCTGAACCTGTGGACGGATGACGGCGTTGAGGAGATCGACTTCCAGGGCAGGCTCTTGCGCTGGGCCGGGAAGCAGGAGATGACAGCCTGGCGGCAGGGCGCAGCCGAACAGAGGCGCGATCAGCCGAACAATCGCATGCACTTTCAGAGCGCGAATGTCGTCGTTCACCTGAGCGGGAATGAGGCCACCGCCAGCAGCTACGCCTTTGCCCTTGGGCTGGATGGGGGAAAGGCTGTCGTCACCAGTTACGGCGCAGTCCGATGGGCCCTTCGCAAAAGAGACGGCCGATGGCTCATCAAGGCGCGGATGGTTCGCGAGATGAACAGCGCAGAGCTCAGGCAGGCGCTGGCCGCGACGCCCCAGTAACGAAGGCCTCTGCTCCGTTATAATGTCCGGCAATCTCCTGTAGGATTAGCCATGCCGTCTCTTGACGATATCGAGGCCGTCAAACAGGCGAACAGCGCCTTTTACCGCGCCTTCGAGTCCCTCGACGTCCATCGCATGCGCGCCGCCTGGGCCCAGAGCGAAGAAATCGCCTGCGTCCATCCGGGCTGGCCCCTGCTCACCGGCTTCGAGAAGGTCATGGAGAGCTGGAAGCGCATCTTCGAAAACATCTCCATGATGCAGTTCACCATCACCGGCGCCGTGGTGCGTATCGAAGGCGATGCGGCATGGGTGATGTGCACCGAGAATATCAACACCCTCATGGACGGCAAGGTAGCCGAGGCGAAGGTGCAGGCCACCAACGTCTTCACCCGGCGCGACGGCCGCTGGCTGATGGTGCACCACCACGGCTCATCGCTGCCGGCCGGGGCCTAAGGCGCACGCTAGGCGAAGTACTTCGTCTCCGTGGTCAGCTCGAAGCGGTTGCCATCGGGATCGAAGCCGTAGACGGCGCCCTCTTTGCCGCCGGCCCACACGTGGGGCGCCTGGCGGAACTTCACGCCCTGGGCCACCATCTGCCGGTAGGTCTCCATGATGTCCACGCAGGTGAAGGCAATGTGGAATGAGCCGATGTTGGTGGGGCGCGTATCCAGTTTTTCGCCCTTCTTGTTCACGTACTCGATGAGCTCTAGGATGAAGCGCCCGCCCAGCCTGAGCTTGGCGACCTTCATGTGCATGCCTTCGAAGCCCGAGCCTTGCGCACCCGAGCCTTCGTGGCGGTTATCCAGCATGGCTACCAGCTCCATGCCGACGATGTCCCGGTAGAAGTGGAGCATCTTCTCCATGTCGCCCACGGTGATGCTCGTATGGTTGTACCCGGTAATCATGGCGCGCACAGGATAGCACAGTAAACGACCCGCTATCGGTAGCGCCTGCCCTCCCATTCGGATTGCCTAGCTTGCTATCATGCGCCCAGATTCTCTAGGAGGCTTCCCATGGCAGAAGGTGACGTCCTCTATGAACAGCGCGGGCACGTCGTCGTCATCACGATGAACCGCCCGCACCGCCTGAACGCCCTCAGCGTCGGCATGCTCGATGAGCTCAACAAGGCCTGGACCCGCTTCGCCGATGATGAGGAGGCCTGGGTCGGCGTCCTCACCGGCGCGGGCGATAAGGCCTTCAGCGCAGGCGCCGACCTCAAGGATATGGCGGAGGCCAACGCCTCCGGCGCCAAGCCCAAGTCCCGCGGGCGCGGCAGTGTCGTCCCTCCTTCAACGCCGCGCGGCTTGGAGATCTACAAGCCCACCATCGCGGCGGTGAACGGCTATGCCCTCGCCGGCGGCTGGTGGATGGCCCAAGACTGCGATATGGTCGTCGCCGATGAGACGGCCGAGTTCGGCATCACGGAGGCCCTCTGGAACCTTCCCGGCCCCTGGGCCGCCGACCTCACCAGCCGCATCGGCATCCGCCACGCCATCGAAGTCAGCGTCGTCCCCCAGCGCATCACGGCCCGGCGCGCCTACGAGATGGGCTTTGTGAACTGGGTCGCCCCCAAGGGCAAGGCCCTGGAGAAGGCGCTGGAGATCGCTGTCTCCATCGCCGAGCGCTGCGCCCCCGCCTGCACGCGCTCCTTCATCGAGATGTACTACCGCTGCCACGGCATGCCCATCGCCCAGGCGCGCGCCTTGGGAACGCACATCCAGCGCCCCCTGATGACGATGGAGGATTCCAAGGAAGGCCCGCGAGCCTTCGCCGAAAAGCGCAAGCCCCAGTTCAAGAACCGGTAGCGCTACAGCAGGAACGGCAGCGGCGTGATCTCGACGGGGCGCTCCCCCGCCTCTGTCTTCGCGATGAGCTTCGTCCCCGGCGCAGCATCGGCTGTGCGCACGTAGCCCAGCGCGATGTTCTTCTTGAGGGTGGGCGAGTACGTGGTTGACGTGATGAAGCCGACCCCGCTCCCGTTGCGCGTGAGCTTGTCCTCGCGGTGCGCGGGCCGCTCGTCGTCCAAGAACAGGCCTACTAAGTGCTTCTGCACCTTGTGGTAGGCGTCCAGCCGCGCGATGACCTCTTGCCCGATATAGCATCCCTTTGTGAAGCTCACGTGGTGGCCCATCCCGGCTTCCAGCGGGTTGAACCGCTCGTCAATCTCCCTCCCGAACATCGTCGCCCCCGCCTCGATGCGGAGGACGTAGTGGACGCGCGGCCCCACAAGGTCGGCCCCAAGGCTTTCGCCCTTGGTCAGCAGATAGTCCAGCGCCTTCGAGACATACTTGCGCTGCCGCAGCACCACGCTGAAGCTCGTCCCGCCGCCGAAGGGTCCGCCCACCGTGATGAAGGCCTCCGGCCCGCCGATGTCCGCAGGGCGGTGCTGGTAGCGCCCAAGGTGCTCCAGCTCCGGCCCCGCGATCGCCACCGCTAGTTGCCGCGCCTTCACCCCGGAAAAGGAGACGAGGGCCGTTTCGCCGGTCACGTCCGTCGTCTGGACGTCCTCCGTGATCGTGTACTTCTCCAGCCACGCCGCCGTCTTTGCCTGGTTCCCTGCTCCGGTGTACAGGAAGAGATGGTCGGGGAAGACGTAGACGTTGATCACGTCCAGCACGCGGCCCTTCTCGTTCGTGATGATGGCTCCGGCCCCCTCGCCTACCTTCAAGCCCTTGACGTCTTGGGTGCAGAGCCGGTGCAGCAGGTCCAGCGCGTCAGCCCCCGTCATCTTCAGCCTGCCTATCTGCGATAGGTCCATGACGGCCACGCCCTTGCGGGCCACCCAATATCCGCGCTCGGTTTCAGGGTCTAACGGCATCGTGCCTTCCAAAAAAGAAGGGGCGCTCATAGCGCCCCTTCGCATATCGCAGATATCGTCGTGCTACGCCGCGAAGGAGGTGCCGCAGCCGCAGGTCTTCTTGGCGTTCGGGTTGCTGAAGGTGAAGCCCTTGCCGTTCAGACCGTCCGAAAAGTCCAGCATCGTGCCGACCAGATAGATGACGCTCTTCTTGTCCACAAAGACCTTCACGCCGTGCTGCTCGTACACCTTGTCGCCCTCGCGCTCCTTCGTCTCCATCGCCAGCTTGTAGGTGAGGCCGGAACACCCGCCGCCCTGCACCGCCACGCGCACGCCCGTCGCCTCCAGCCTCTCGGCTTGGGCGATCTTCTTCAGCTGCGCCGCCGCCCTCTCGCTGATGGAGACGCTGGGCGCTTCATGGGTTGTCTCTGTCGCTTGCATCGCTCACTCCAACCTAGGGGGAAAGCCGCTAGCCTGCGCTAAAGTAGACCATTTCGGTCAACTACCACCCTTTCAGTATACCGATGCCCCCCGATTCCGGTCAACAATCCCCCGTCCCACACCTGTTGCCGCGACTGCTCCGCATCCCGTTCTCTTGATCGCCTCACTCCATTAAAATCGGTGTTCATCTGCGTCATCTGTGGAGAAATTCCCCTCTTTTTCTTCATTGCCAAGCCAGAAGTGGCTCTGGTATCCTAACCGGAGTGGCGCCGTAGCCAAGCGGTTAAGGCGGGAGTCTGCAAAACTCCTATGCAGCGGTTCAAATCCGCTCGGCGCCTCCACCTCGCGCCCTTCTGAAAAGGCCCAGCTTTGTGCTGGGCTTTTTCTTTCCCCGCCTCCGCGCTAGCATAGCGGCACCTTTACAGGGGAGACTCCCATGCCCATCCAGTCCATTAATCCCGCCACCGAGCAGGTCATCGCCACCTTCCCGCCCCACACGCCCCAGCAGATCGAAGCCGCCCTGGACGGGGCGGTGAAAGTCTTCGCCTCTTGGCGCAAGACCGCATTCGCCGAGCGGGCCAGGCCCATGCGCGCCGCCGGGGCCTACCTCCGCGCCAATAAGACGCGACTTGCCGCTATGGCAACGGCGGAGATGGGCAAGACCATCGGCGAGGCCGATGCCGAAGTGGAGAAGTGCGCCTGGAACTGCGACTACTATGCTGAAAACGCCGAAGCCTTCCTCAAGCCGCGCCACATCGCCTCCACCGCCACGGAGAGCTACGTCCAGTACGAGCCCCTGGGGACGCTCCTGGCCATCATGCCCTGGAACTTCCCCTTCTGGCAGGCCTTCCGCGCCGCCTGTCCCGCCATGATGGCCGGCAACGCCGTCATCTTGAAGCACGCCTCCAACGTCTCCCAGTGCGCCCTCGCCATCGAGGAAGCCTTCCGCGCCGCAGGTTTTCCGTCCGGCCTCTTCCGGACCCTCCTCGTCCCCGGCGCCGCCATCGAGCCCTTGATTGGCGATAGCCGCATTCACGCCGTCACCATCACCCGGGCCGATAGCACCGGCTCGCGCGTCGCCGAGCTCAGCGGCAAGAGCCTCAAGAAGACCGTCATGGAGCTTGGCGGCTCCGACCCCTTCATCGTCCTGCGCGATGCCGATCTCGAGCAGGCCGCCGCCGTCGGCGCCAGGGCGCGCAACCAGAACGCCGGGCAGAGCTGCATCGCCGCCAAGCGCTTCATCGTCGAAGAGGCCGTCGCCGCCGATTTCGAGCGGCTCTTCGTGAAGGCCGTCCGCGACCTCAAAGTCGGTGACCCGATGGATCGAAGCGTCAACATCGGCCCCCTGGCGAGGGGCGACCTGCGCGATGAGCTCCACAGCCAGGTGAAGCGTGCCCTCGATGTCGGCGCGAAGCTCCTCCTCGGCGGCGAGCCGCCCAAGGGCAAGGGCTACTTCTACGAGCCGACCATCCTCACCAACGTCACGCCCGGGATGTCCGTCTTCCGCGAAGAGACCTTCGGCCCTGTTGCCGCCATCGCCAAAGCCAAAGATGCCGCCGAAGCCGTCCGCCTCGCCAACGACTCCGTCTTCGGCCGCGGCGCCGCGCTCTGGACGCGGGAGATCGCCCGCGCCAAAGAGCTGTCCCGCTCCATCGAGTCGGGCCAGGTCTTCATCAACGGCATGGTCGCCTCCGACCCGCGTCTCCCCTTCGGCGGCGTGAAGCGCAGCGGCTACGGCAGAGAGCTTTCCGATGTCGGCATCCGTGAGTTCGTCAACATCCAGACCCTCTGGATCGGCCCGGCCGTCGCGCCTCCTCCCAAGATCGCCTCAGAGTAGCCCAGGCTACCCGGTTACGACCGTTCGGTGTATATTGTTTCGGCGCCAAACCTTTCGGTAGTCCAAGTTTCGCCAAGGAGACCCGGTTCCTGGCTGACACTGCCACCCGTCCCGTTGAAGTTGTCGTAAGCTGCAAAGAGTACAAGTTCCAGCACAAGAAGGCCATCAACGTTGAGCCTCACATGATTCTCATCAAGGCCCGCGAGGTGGTGAACGAGGCTGGCAACATGCACAAGCACGCTGGCCGCGCCGTCGGCTTTACCTATGTGGTGAACGAGACCAAGAACTAATTCTGCTCCGCCTCTTCTTCTCCTCTTAAAACTCCCGGATGTCACATCGCGCGCCCTTTTGTTATCCTTGCCCCCATGTTCTCCCTTACAGGCAAAACAGCCGTCGTCACCGGCGGCGGGCGCGGCATCGGCAAGGGGATCAGCCTCTGCATGGCCAAGGCTGGCGCGAACGTCGTCGTCGCCGGGCGCTCCCTCGAGCCCCTCAACGCCGTCGCCGATGAGATCAAGAAGATGGGCGGCAAGGTCCTCGCCCTCCAGGCCGATGTCACCAAGCCCGACGATATCCAGCGCATCATCGCGGAAGCGGCGCGCCGCTTCGGCTACATCAACTGCTGGGTGAACAACGCCGGCAGCGCCGACCCCAAGGACGTCGGCCCGCTCATAGACCTGCGCCCCGACCAGTGGGACCGCGTCGTGGACCTGAACATGAAGTGGACCTTCTTTGCCGCGCAGGCGGCCGCGCGCGGCATGACCAAGGGCGGCTCCATCATCAACATCACCTCGCGCAGCGGCTCCCAGCCCAACCCCATGACCGGCCAGTATGGCGCCGCCAAGGCCGCCGTGGAAAACCTCACGGCCACCATGGCTGTCGAGTGGGGGCATCTGGGCATCCGCGTCAACGCCCTCGCCCCCGGCGTCGTCGTCACGGAGACCTTCACCGCCCTCGGCGGCATGCTCAGCAAGCCCAGCCGCATCCAGCGGCAGATCGAGACCGTCCCCCTGCGCCGCTTAGGCACCCCTGAAGACGTCGGCAACGCCTGCGTCTTCCTCGCCTCCGATGAGGCTGCCTGGATCACTGGCGAAGTCATTCAGCTCACCGGCGGCAGCCGAATCCCCGTCGGCCTCCTTACCTACCTCCATAATGTCAACGAGCGCCTCACCGGCGGCCAAAAGAACCCTGGCCCATAGTCGGGCCTAGGTAGGGGCGACCGACCGGTCGCCCGCCACCTATAATGAGGTGGCATGCCAAGGTGGCGGAACGGCAGACGCGCCAGCCGCAGGCGAAAGAAAGAAAATCCCTCAGTCCGCTGCGTCGTCTAGTCCGACGGTACAATACACCGCATACGCCAAGGTGGCGGAACGGCAGACGCGCCAGCCGCAGGCGAAAAAAAGAAAATCCCCAAGTCCGCCGCGTCCTCTAGTTCGACGGTACAATACACCGCATACGCCAAGGTGGCGGAACGGCAGACGCGCCAGCCGCAGGCGAAAGAAAGAAAATCCCCAAGTCCGCCGCGTCCTCTAGTTCGACGGTACAATACACCGCATACGCCAAGGTGGCGGAACGGCAGACGCGGCGGACTTAAAATCCGCTGGGGCAACCCGTGTGGGTTCGAGTCCCACCCTTGGCACCAACAGGTGTGGAATGGTCTTTGATGCGCGGTTGGCCGGGAAGGCTTGAGGCCGGTTTTGCCGCCATTTTGCCGCCATGCTCAAGAAACCGGCGCTCGCCTTGCTGCCGCCATTAGGCCGTCAAAGGTCTTGGCTGCGGTCTCTTGAAGGCCCGGAATTATGTGGGAGTAGGTGTCCAGTGTGATTGCAATGTTCGCGTGGCCCAGGCGCTCTTGGACGATTTTGGGGTGGACACCTGCTGACAGCATCAGCGTGGCGTGTGAGTGGCGTAAGTCGTGCAACCTGACTTTGGGTAGCCCCAGGTCCTTGATTGCGTCACTGAAGGCGTGGCTTAGCGTGTCTGGGTCTACGGGAGCACCGAGCGCCGACGTGAAGACCAGGTCGTTTTCTTGCCAAGCGGGACCCGCTGTGAGTCGGCGTTCGGCTTCGTTGGCACGGAGCTTCTTCAACATGAGTATGGCGGCGTCCGTAATGGAGATCAGTCTTCTTCCCTTCGCCGTCTTTGGCTCCGTCTCTACGAACCCTTGACCGCCGATGCGAACCATTGAGCGACGGACCGAAATCGTTCCCCGATCCAAATCGATGTCAGACCAGCGGAGGCCAACCAATTCCCCACGCCGCATGCCCGTATAAGCGGCGAGATGCACAGCTGGTCCGAACCACTCATTCTTGATTGAAGAGAGCAAGTGGTTTAGCTGCGAGGCCAGCAGGTATCTGATTTCGGGGCGAGCTTTCTTCGGCGTTGTGACCGCTTGGGCAACGTTACGGGTGACAAGCCCCCATCTCATAGCGTGCTTGAGCCCCTCGCTCAGAATACGGTGCATTTGCAGGACCGTCGTGCCGGACAGGCCTTTGCGCTCCATTTCGGAATATAGGGTATCGAGGTGCGCGGGCTGCAACTGCGATAATCGCATAGCGCCCAAGCTTGGAAGCACGTACCGCCGAACGTAGCCGCGATAGCCATGAAGGGTGCGCGGTCTGATGTTACGTTCACGGGCAGTAAACCAAACCTCGAAGAACTCGGCCACGGTCGCCTTCTCTGTGGTAAGCGGTATACCGCCGTCCCGCAAAGCGATCAGCTCTCTTAAACGTCTGTCCGCGTCAGCCTTCTTGCCCTTTACGTTTTCAAATTTACGTTGACGTTTACCCTGGGCATCACGGCCTATGTCTATACAAATCTCCCAGCTATGTTTGCTGCGGCGGCGTATGCGTCCGATCATGGTTTACCTCTCCTCTTCATTGCGTTCGATGGCTCTCTCCGGCTCGCGTTCAGATGGAGGTTCAAGTATGGATTCTTTTCCGATGCCTTTTAGGAACTCGCCTATCACTCGATGACCGCCTGAATTGGTTTCGATTCTGTGTTCTTTCATCCATGCGTCTAGGGCTTGTCGCTCATCCTCATCCAGCTTCTCCGCCACCCATCCGCCTCTGAAGCCTGGGTAATAGTATTCTTCGCCATGCCGGGAATGTCCGCTTGAGAGGTATTCCTGAATCCAGAATGGAACCGAGGACCAATCGAAATCGCACGGGCCCTTATATGCGCCCTCGGCAATGTACCGGGTTACTCGATCCCGCTCCCCGTAGTCCTTCAAGTTACTGATAAAGAACTCACCACCCATTGCGTAAACTGCGTACTGCTCCCCAAAGTATTCTTTCAACTCACGCGGAAGCGGGCCAAAGTAAAACTGTTCGGTATCTCGATTCCATACCCAATACCAACGCTCGACCTCCCACCAAGTGTCCTTCAGCGTGTGCCGGAGCAGTGACCACCACAACACGTTGCACTTTTGGGCATGACGGATTGTGATAAATGCCTGTATACCCTCCAGAGTCTCGGTCGCTCCGAGGTCTCGAACTCCAAGCAGTTTGTCCTCTTCGCAACGCGTGGCCAGCCATACCAGATTGGCCTGCATCCCGTAGTGTTCATCCTGGATGATGGGCCTGAAACGGCGTGCCCACTTTGCCATCGCCACCGTGAACGTTCCTCCGATCGATCTGCATTGCGGCTCGATGAGAAGAAGGTATGCGGTTTGCTCCGGCGTTTCGTAGGGGTCTGTCCAAGGCTTCCACTCTTCCTTGAATTCATGGGCAGTCCTTCCCTCCCAGTCCGCCATGAGCATTTGAATTTTGCGCACCTTTGGGAAGGGCTGCGCTCCGTATCTAACGGGCAGCTCATCAAGGAGCTCGGGCGCTGTCGGAGGTGTGCCTTTTCGCCGATCGCGCATCTCTCGATACAGGCGGCGTATCTTGGCCACCATGTCGTCGGTTACTTTGACACGCCTGGGGATGTCTTGTGCGGCTTGTGCGGTTTGCTGTGCGCTCATGTCGGTATGAACTGATGTATTGTTATGCGCCCATATGAATCGTAACCTGGAGGTATTGTACGGCACGAAGCCGTTCTGGTCAAAAGCAGGAGGACACCGAATGAGTGAAAAGGCTCGAACCGTCAGCGTGGAAGATGCGGGCCAGCAGCTTGGGATAGGTCGCCAACTGGCTTACGAACTGGCGAGGGGAGGGAAGCTGCCAGGCGTCATCAAGCTCGGTCATAGGTACGTGGTGTCCCAGGCGGCCATTGATCGCGTGCTTGCCGGAGACCCCTCGTACGGGGCAGGCGCTAAGACGCCCGCCGGTGTTTGATCAACCCGACTGCGGGAGTCACGCCTAGGACTAAGCACATGGCAATCCCCTCTTCCCAACGATTCACACGTCGGCACCCCTGCCCCATATGTGGCGGGTTTTCCGAGGCTCCACGCGGGAGAGGCGTTCGCTGCTATGGCTTCGTTTCAGGCGACGGACGTTACGCCCATTGCACCCGTCCGGAGTATCGCGGGGCGCTGCGGGAAACTGGCGCTGCAACGTATGCCCACCGGATCGAAGACGGCTGTACCTGCGGCGTCATTCATGGCGGGAATGCGCCCCGGTTAGCCCCTCCGAGGGTGGTCAATGACGGTGAGCGGTCTGCATGGGCGAGGGAGATATGGAGCAAGACACGGGCGGCGGCTGGTACATCGGTTGAAAGTTATCTTCGATTACGGGGACTGACGTGCGCAATTCCGCCATCGCTTCGATATTCGGTCTTACGCCACCCGCAAGGCTCCTACCACGGCTGCATGGTGGCCGCTGTGACCGTTTGGCCGGAGCCTCAACCCCAAGCGATCCACAGGACGTACTTGGCCTCCGGGGGCAAAGGCAAAGCTTCTGTAGCTGAACCCAAAATGTCCCTTGGCCCAATCAAAGGCGGCGCTGTCAGGCTTGGGACTGTCGGTGAAACACTTCTGATTGCAGAGGGAATAGAAACGGCGATGTCCGGCCAGCAAGACACGAATATTCCCGCCTGGGCGACGGTATGCGCATCGAACATGCCGAATCTGGTATTACCGCCTTTTCCTCTTGCCAGGGAGATCATTATTGCCGCCGACGCTGATGATGCTGGCCTTAGCGCGGCGCATAAGGCCGCCGATACTTGGACTAAACAGGGCCGGGAGGTGCGCATCGCGACGCCACCGGTGGGATTGGACCTAAACGACGTGCTGAGGGGTGTTGCATGACAACCGTTCATGATGTGATCAATCAAGCCAAACCGCATAGATTGCGCGAGACGGATTCGAGCCAATCCTCCAACGGCGGCGAAATACGGTCGTCACTCCCTGCCTTGGAGTGGGAGCCTCGGCAACCCCTCCCGGAGCCACAGGGCGTTCCTAAGCTACCCCCTGAGTTGATTCCCGATGGCTTCCGAGACTGGCTTCTCGACGTGACTGAGCGAAGCTGCCTGCCCATCGAGTTTGTAGCGGTTCCGGCGATCATCGCGACGGCTTCTGTAATCGGCCGGCAAGTTGCTATAAAGCCGATGCGCCGTGAGGAATATCGAGTTATCCCGAACCTCTGGGGTGGCATCGTGGCGCGTCCTGGACTAATGAAGACTTCCTCCATCAACGAGGCGCTCAAACCGCTCTATCGCTTGGTAGAAGAGGCGTTAGATGAGCACAAGGCGCGTGAGGCACATGACGAGGCGCGGCGCGTCCGCCTCGAAGCCGAGCTAGGGCAAATCAAGAAGGAGATGGCCGAAAATGTCAAATAAGCCGAGCATCAAGCGGTCGATGGCTGATTTGGAGAGTGCCTACGCCAAAAAGAAGGGCGAGCTTGAACAGGCTGCACCCCCGCAGCGTCGCTACATCGTTCAGGACGCCACGACCGAAAAGCTATGTGAGTTGTTCCGTGGAAATCCAAATGGACTGCTCCAGTTCCGTGATGAACTGGCGGGCTTCTTCAGTCTCTTGGAAAAACCAGGGCGCGAAGGTGATAGGGAACTTTACCTCGAAACCTGGGACGGAGACAGGCCATATGTTCAAGATCGAGTTGGTAGGGGGAGCGTCCACATTGAGGCGATGACGCTTTCCCTCGTAGGCGGCATTCAGCCGGGGAAGCTCAAACGCTACGTGTCGGAGGCGCAGGACGGGGCGATGGGCGATGACGGGATGATCCAGCGCCTACAAGTAACGGTCTGGCCTGATGATATCGGCGAATGGGTTGAAGCGCAGAATCCACCGAATAAGGAAGCTCGCGAGCGTGCCTATCAGATCTTCAAGTGGCTTGATGGACTATCCAAGCTGCTTCCTGCAGACACCAAAGATGCGCGCGGCGTTGGCGTCGTGTACTTCGACGATGCCGCGCAAGGTGTTTATGACGACTGGAGGCGGCAGTTGGAGAATCGGCTACGCGGCAAGGAACTAGCAGACACCCCGTCGCTTGAAGCGCACCTGTCGAAGTATCGGAGCCTCATGCCCTCGCTGGCTCTTGTGTTCCACCTTATCGACTTGGCTGCTCGAAAAGCACCTATTGTCGGCAATGTCGGGTTGGTTTCTGCGCAAAAGGCGGCGGCGTGGTGCGAGTTTCTGGAGCAACACGCCAGGAAGATTTACGCCGACGAAGTAGCCCCAGGCATAGATGCTGCCCACAAGCTTGCTGAGAAGATCGGCGCGGGCATGGTCCGGGACGGTGACACCGTGAGAGACATCACTCGCAAGGAGTGGGCTGGACTCACGAAGCCCAGCATCGTTCGCGCTGGCCTGGACGTGCTGGAAGCGTCTGGTTGGGTACAGATACAACTGACGCGGAGCGAAAACGTTGTGCGACCTGGCGAGACTGGCGGGCGTGCCAAGCAAGTCGTGAGACTTCATCCAGACTTTGGAGGTGTGCAATGAGCAAACCGTTCGTTTCCAAGTGGCTGAACTACGAACCGAAAACGACTAGCAAAGCCACTGACAAAACTGACAAAAGCCCTATTGTCGGTTTTGGCGGTGAGCAAGTAGGACGTTTTGGTGACGAAAAGGCGACGCTGGGTCAGCTGCGTAGCGAGTGGCAACTCACCCACTGCGCGGCATGCGGCAGCGAAGACGTGGCGGGATATGACCCGGTGGGCCAGTCGGTCGAGGTCCGCTGTGCAATGCATAAGCGCATCCCTCAGCCGGACATGCCCAAAGGGTTGGTGTTCGCTATCGTCAACGTCGAAGGGCTGGATGGGCGCGTGGCGGTGTACAGCCACATCTCGGCGCTGGCGGAAATTCCACGTAATTGTGTCGTTTATAGCGCGGACGAATTCAGGAAGTTATTCACGAAAGGTGCGGCCACCCTCTCGACGCTGCGTTTGTTACACGAAGCAAAAAGGCAGGGCGCACGGATCATTGGGTGAAGAACAACAGCTGCGAGCGGCCACTGGAGAATTCGACAGTGAGGCATTCGGACAAGCCGCGCCGGAACAGATGGTTGCACCGGGGCGCATGATGCCATCCGCGTCTACATGCCCGCACTGCGCGGGAGTGACAACGTACCCCGTACCCCCCTGGGCCGTACCCGCGAGCAAGACGACGGGTGGCTTCATGAATTCCGGGAGACCCCTGTCTCTATCCCCGCCCAAAAGAAAAAATGGGCTACCAAATGCTGAACGATAGCGCCCGCTGCCCTAGGTGCGGAGCATCGAAAAGCCGCACTGGTCGGAAAAGGCTCGATACTCCCGTCAAATTGATAATTGACACTTATGAGCGCACTCGTAGCGTGAGGGCGACGGCGCGAATCGTGGGCCTAGGGCCTGGCCTAGTGTGGTGGCGGCTTAAAGAGGCGGGTTTGGTCGGCGGGGGGCCTTTACAGGCTAACCAGAAGGTGGGATAGGCGCAGTGGCCCACGTTGAAAATGAGGATGGCCGGGAGCTCGTCCACAGAACCGATCCTCGTGAAAAAAAGACCCCTGAGATCATCAGAAAGGTCCTGGATGCCCTCGCTCACGGCCACGGCTATGCTGCTGCCGCGCAGATCGCCGGTATATCACGGAGCACCCTCTACGACTGGATGCAGCATGACCATGAGCTCAGGGAGGCGCTCGAATGGGCCTATCGAGTCATGGGCGGCGACTACTACGAGACCCTGGTGCATATGGCCTGCGAAGGGGACCCTCGTATGCGGCGGGTAAACCCCCGGATCATCGTCATGGCCCTTAAGCGCCGGGGAAGGCTCTAGCGACAAGGGGGCAGCCGCTTCAATGGAACGGGGACGCCGGAAGCGGTAAACAGCCTAAAACCGCGCTTGCGCACGCGGGGGAGGAAAGCCATGCAGCAGGCAGTCAAGGAGAAGCTGGTCGCGATGGACGGGGCGGCGTTGCACGCCTGGGAAGTGCTGCGGGACTTGGAGAAGGATGGGAGGCTGGCGCCGGGGATCAAGGCCGTCCGCACGTGGTGGCTCCAGAACTACCGTCAGGCCGGGCATAAGCGTCTAGGGCAGTGCCTTATCGGGGAGTTGTCAGTTTCGCTGGCCGATTGGCCGCCATAACTCCAAGGGAGTATGCTGAAGCACCCACGGCACTCTGATCCCCCCTGATACTAGAGACGGGGGAAGGGCACATTTGCTCCAAAGTGTGCATCGAGTCTAACGAAGGGATTCGCCCTCGCCAAGAGGGGGCCCCGAAGGATTACTTTTCGGAAGGGGATTTGTTAGATGGTGGGGACTTCGAGGTATGTTGAATCCTGCCCGGCTCTTCCTAATTCATAAAAGGCCGCATACCCCGAGTTGGTCCGTTGGGTTGTAACGACGGCCAGTTATGGTCTCAAGAGTTGCCTAATGTATGCGAGCAGTTTGCTGGTCTCCCGGTCAGGATCGCGGAACCAGTCGGTTGACCAAATCCTATATATGTTCCACTTCTTCTGCCGGAGGGCTTCTTCCCTTAGTCGATCACGGTCTCGGGCGGATTTAGCTGAGTGGTATGTAGCACCGTCACACTCTATTCCAAGAAGAAAAACATCAGGGTTTCTTGGATCTTTTACCCCTAAATCTATGAAATATCCAGCCACACCGACCTGAGGCACCACATCAAAGCCCTGCTGCCTAAGACGCATTGCAACAACTATCTCAAAGTCACTATCTGGCTCTCGGCCCGAGGTCGTTCCGGCGTCAAGCTTACCGGTGGAGGAGTAAACCAAATAGTCTTTGAGAATGCCAACCCCACGCCCAGTAGACTCATTGGGAAGAATGTCGGTCGAATCCATGGAAGAGAACACTACAACCTTTTCTTTGGCGCGAGTAAATAGGACATTTAAGCGACGATGGCCGACAACAGAGTTGATAGGGCCGAAACGCTGATGTACCCGTGCACCAGGTTGCTCTGGGCCATACACCGTTGAAATAAAAATGACATCGCGTTCGTCCCCTTGTACGTTTTCGAGATTCTTCACGAACATTGGTTCAAGTGACCTGCCCCCCAAAAACTAGACCAGGCGCAAAGTGGGAAAATGCCTGGACGGAAAGGGAGGCAGCGATGCCAAGGAAACGGTTTGCGGCAGAGGAGA
>VGPF01000013.1 GCA_016875535.1 Chloroflexota bacterium | reverse complement strand
CCCGCCGGAGGGCGTGCCCTGGGGCGGCGGAAGCGGACCGTGACTTTCAGGCTGTTGGTCAGGCATAGGGGGCGTACTAGGGATTCGATTCAAGTATAGCGGTCTGCGCGACAAAGCATAACCGGACGATGGCAGGAAGTGACAACCGCCCCTATCGCGAACGGTCTTGCTGATGCATCATCGCAGCATGCAAGTGACAGATGCGGGTGACGAATGGCAGGGGCGGCCTTCCCTGCGTTTGCAAGGCCGGTCGTACAGCCTGCCTGGAGGGTACTTCATCACGCTTGTGATTCAACAACGAGAGTTATTGCTTGGGAGCGTCAGCGACGGACCGGTGAATCTGAACGATGCGGGCCGGATGATCGAGCGGTGGTGGAAGGAGATCCCGCATAAATATCCGGGGGTGCTGCTGGACCAGTACGTCGTCATGCCAAATCACATTCACGCAATCCTTGTTCTCACGCACGGCGCGTGGACGCGGGTCCGCGTCAATGGGCCACAGGGGGTCTTTGATATAGACCCCGGGCGACCACATAGGATCGCCCCTACATTGGGAGGCGTCATCGGGTGGTTCAAGACAATGACCACCGCTGAATATGCCCGTGGGGTTCGTGAATCGAATTGGACGCCGTTCTTTCGACGGCTTTGGCAGCAGGATTTCTACGAACACATCATCCGCGCTGACGGCTTGGGACCGATTCGTGAATACATCCGGCGCAACCCCGAGCGATGGCATCTTGATGCGGAGAATCAAGCCGCAGACACGCACATCCGCATGTAGGGGCGACCTTATATGGTCGCCCAGGGTTTCCCCCTCACCACATGACCATGCCGCCATCCACGTTGATTGCCTGGCCGGTGATGTAGCCGCCCGCCTTGGTGCAGAGGAAGGCGATGACTCCGGCGATCTCATCGTCCGTGGCGGGACGCTTCATAGGGATGAGCTGGACCATGCGGTCCCAGGCGGCGCCGCGGGGGTAGCCCACATCGTCCATGCGGGAGGTATCCGTGATGCCGGGGCAGATGGCGTTGCTGGTGATCCCGTAGGGAGCGAGCCATTGGGCCAGCACCTGGTTGAAGCCCTGGAGGGCGAAGTTGGCGGTGCAATAGGCGGGGCTGACGGCATTGCCGCGCTTGCCGCCGATGGAGGAGATGTTGACGATGCGCCCGCCCTGCTTCTGCCGCAGGAGGACGTCCGCCACGGCCTTGGACATGAGGAAGGAGCCCGTGACCTTCACGTCCAGGACCTTGCGCCAGAGCGCCTCGTCCAGCTTATCCACGGTGACGCGGTCCTCGCCCCGGGCGAAGGCGGCGTTGTTCACCAGGATGTCTATGCGCCCGAAAGCATCCAGCGTCTGCTGGACGAAACGCGCCACATCCTTGGCGCTGGTTACATCGCCCACCAGGGGCAGGGCCTTCGCCCCGGCGGTGCGCACTTGCTCCGCCGTGCTTTCGATGTCCCGCCAGCCCGCCGCCTTCTCATCCGGCGGGAAGGTCTCCGGCTTGCGCCCGGTGCCGGTGGGCGCCACGGCGCAGCCCATCTTGGCCAGGGCCACGCAGGCGGCCCTCCCGATGCCGCGCAGTCGTCCCGCGCCGGTGACGATGGCGACTTTGCCTTCCAACTCTCGCATAACGTGCCTCCAGGGTGACGGTGGTGGCATTGTTGCAGAGGGCGATTGCTGAGGCAACCCTGCAAGGCGTCCGTCCCTACGTTCCTCTCTTGTCATGAGTCGCCTACAATGTGCGGCGGAGATGCAAGGAGGCCCCTATGCCGGACCCACTGGTGCTCTACGCGAAAGACGGGCATATCGCCACCATCACCCTGAACCGCCCGGACGTGCTGAACGCCGTGAGCAACGATATGGCGCTGGAGCTGGATGAGGCCATCGAAAAGGTGAAGCGCGATGGCGAGGTGTGGGTCGTCATCCTGGCGGGCAATGGGAAGTCCTTCTGCTCCGGGTACGACCTGAAGGGCATCACCTCCGGGCGCATCACCAAGGGGGCCGCGCCGGCGGTGGATCGCCAGGGGCACATCGGCTGGAGCGCCCTGCGGTTCTGGGAGATCGAAAAGCCCACCATCGCGGCGATCCGGGGCCATGCCGTGGGCGGCGGCCTCTGCCTGGCGCTCGCCTGCGATATCCGCATCGCCGCGCCGGACGCGCGCTTTGCCGCCACCTTCACCAAGCGCGGGCTCGTCCCCGATTCGGGCGCCACCTTTTTCCTCATCCAGAGTGTGGGCTATGCCAAGGCCTGCGAGATGAGCTTCCTCGCCGAGCAGATTGACGCTCAGGAGGCCCTGCGGCTGGGCATCGTGAACAAAGTCATCGGCGACCTGGCGGTGGAGAAGGCGGCCATGGATACGGCCCAAAAGATGCTCCTGCAATCGCCCATCGCGGTGCGGCTGGCCAAGCGCGCCCTGCGCCGGGGCATGGAGGCCGAGGCGACGCGCGCCGTGGAGTATGAGCTTTACCTCAACGGCGTCACCGCCAAGACCAATGACATCATCGAAGGAGCCAAGGCCTTCGTCGAGAAGCGGCCTCCCAAGTGGACGGGCGCCTAGACGAAATTCGTCAGCCCTTCGTAATCGCTTACGTGCCCCTTGCCTTTGCGTCTTTGCCGCGCCGGGACTATACTCCCGCCACTTCGCAAACCTGTCTTTTGGGCGTCGTGTCCCGCGCCCAGGCCGAAACTTGGTGCGGCCAAGCGGGAATCTGCGGGTGAGGCCGCGGCGTACTCAAGGCATCAGCAGATGAAGGAGCACAGAATGAAGCACCTGGTACGACAGCGCCGTAGAGTCGGTCTCTTTGGCGTGCTGCTCATGGCGGCGGTCTTTGTGGTCACCGCCTGCGGCGGCGGAGATGACGATGAGCCGACGGTTGGGCCCACTGCCACGCCGCAGGTCATCGTTGTCACACCGACGCCGCGCCCGACGCCCACCACGGGGCCCACGCCGACGCCCCTGGTTATCGTCCAGACGGCCACGCCGACGCCCCAGCCGGGCCTGGGCGCGCAGACGGAAAACATCATCGGCTTCCGGTGGATCCAGAACCAGCCCAACTGGCGCGTCCCGCCCCGGCGCGGCGGCACGCACAATTACGGCTTCAACTCGCCGCCCGCCTCCACGGATCCCATCATCAGCCGCTCCTTCACCACCATGACGGTGGCGACGCCCATCTATAGCCAGTTGATCCGCTGCACCCCGGCGCCGAACCAGAAGGTCGGCAACATCGGTCTGTGCGCGGAGGAGCCGGACCTGGCTACCAGCTGGACGATGTCCCAAGACGCCAAGGTCATCACGCTGAAGCTGAACCCGGCGGCCAAGTGGCAGAACTTGCCGCAGGCGGCCTATGGGTATGATGCGCGCCTTGCCCCCCTTTACGGACGCCAGGTGGTGGCTGCGGATGTGGTCCACAGCATGAACTACTGGCTCGGCAAGCTCAGGAAGGCCGATGGCTCGCCTCAGCCCACCATCGCCCAGGGCCCCCAGTGGAACAACCTCTCCGATGTTCGCGCCGTTGACGCCGCGACGATCGAGATCCAGCTGAAGGGCCCCGATCCCTACACGACGCTCCTTCTGGCCGACTTCCAATCACGCATCCTGCCGCCTGAGGTCTTCCAGCTGGACGGCGATTACACCAAGCGCATCGTGGGCAGCGGCTCCATGATGATTGCCACCTATGACCGCACGACCAAGGTGGAGATGACCGCCAACCCCAACTTCTGGAAGAACGGCGGCGACGGCAGACCCCTGCCATACCTGGACAAGCACGTCATCAACGTCATCACCGCCGTCTCCCTCCTTCGCTCCGGCATGACCACCGGCCAGTTGGACAGCGCCCAGACCGTGGGCATCTCCACCCCGGCGGACGCGGTGAACTTCGGCCGGCAGTGCTCCGCCTGCCAGATCACGGAGCTCTTCAGCGCCAAGGGCATCTTCTCCCTTGGCCTGAGGACGGAGGGCGCCAACGCCCCCTTCGCCGATAAGCGCGCCCGCCTCGCCATCGCCAAAGCCATTGACTGGCAGACCATGATCAACAACATCCACGGCGGCGCCGCGACCCTGGCCCCGCCGACGGTGGTGACGGGCTTGCTCTACGATGAGCCGCCGGGAGTCGCCAAGATCGCGGAGGGCTTTGCGAACCGGGATGATAACCCCTGGATCTTCGATGCGGCGAAGGCGAAGGAGCTCTGGGCGGCCTCAGGCCATAGGGCCGGCGAGAAGCACACGCTCATCTACAACGAGTACAGCCCCACCATCACGAACCAGATGCTGGCGGTGAAGGGCGACCTTGAAAAGAACCTTGGCATCGAAGTGACGCTGAACAAGGTTTCCGACATCAACGTCTTCTACGCGGCCATCGGCTACAACCCCGGCCAGCAGCACCAGACCTTTGAGAGCATGGCGCTCTTCTTCAACCAGATCCTGCCGAACCCGGCGCTGGACCTCCAGACCCTTACGCCGGGCAACCAGGCGAACTTGATGGAATACAACATCCCGCGCATCAACGCTCTGGTCGCCGAGGCTTCGCGCGGTGTGACCCGCGAGAAGCTGGCCGAGATCTCCCGCGAGGTCTGGAACATCGAGAAGGCTGAGGCGAAGCGCTTCGTCCTGCCGACGGAGGCGCGCTACGTGGTCTACAGCGGCCGCCTGCGCAACGCTTACCAGCAGTCCGGCGGCGGCGAGGCCTTCCACCAGGGCGGCCACCTCGTCGAGGTCATCTGGCTGGCAAGTTAGCGCCTTCAGCCCCGCGTGTGATCGAAGGCCCTCCCGCGTCGCGGAAGGGCCTTCTTGTTCTCCCTGATATGCTGGTGCTAGACTCCCGCGAAGGCGAAGGAGCGTGTGGACTACTTGCAGATCACGGAGCGGCCTGGCCTGCGGAACCCCGCATGGATCGGGGCCTTTGCGGGCTTCACGGATGCCCAGGAGGGCGCCACCCGCGCCATCCGCTATCTCGTCCACCACCTGCACGCCACCAAGTTCGCCTCCATAGATTCGGAGGAGTTCTACGACTTCACCTCCGTCCGGCCCATCGTCTACAACAACGCCCAGGGCCAGCGCGTGATCCGCTGGCCCACCAACGACTTCTACTACTGGTCCGATCCGGCGGGCGTCCGCGACCTGATCCTCTTCCTCGGCAGCGAGCCGAGCCTCCGCTGGCGCACCTATATCGGCCTGCTGCAGCGCGTCATGGCCCCCTATGAGATGGATGCCGTTATCACGCTGGGCAGCCTCCTTGCCGCCGCGCCGCACACGCGGGACGCGCCGATCTCCGGCATCGTCAGCCGGGAAGAGCTCAAGGCGCGCCTGCCTGGCATACAGCTTACAGAGAGCTCCTACCAGGGGCCGGTGGGCATCAACACCATCTTTGTGGAGGCCTGCAAGGAGCGCGGGCTGGGGCACATCAATATCTGGGGCCACGCCGCGCACTATGTGGAGCGCCTGCCCAACTACAAGGTCGCGGCCGCGCTGGTGCGCCAGGTGAACGCAACCTTCGGCCTGAACCTGCCGATGGAACCCATCGCCCTGCAGGCCTCGGCCTTTGAGACGGAGGCGACCAAGATGGTGGCGGCCAGCGTGGAGCTGAGCACCTACGTGAAGCGCCTGGAGCAGCAGTTCGATGGCGAGCTGGCCGCCCAGCAGGAGCAACAGGCCCAGGGTCCCACGGTCCCCGAGCTGCCGCGCGTCTTTGCCGAGGAGATAGACCGCCTGCTCAAGGGCAAAGAGCCGGACGAAGGCCCCTCCAAGAACTAGCCTCGGCGCTGAAAAGTCCACGACTATGCCGTCCAGAGCAGTTCGTTTCAGCATGGGCGGGACCATGGGCTTCCGCACCTTCGCGGAGGCCCTTGAGTGCGCCCGCGCCATCGAAGAGCTTGGCTTCACCACGCTCTACGCCTCCGACCACATGCTCGGCGTCTCCAGCATGGCGGTGGACATCCCCGCCATGGAGCCGTGGACGCTGATCACGGCCCTGGCGGCGGCGACGAAGCGACTGCGCTTCGGCGTTCTGGTCTCCGGCGTCACCTATCGCCACCCTTCCATGCTGGCGAAGATCGCCTCCACGGTGGACGTGGTGAGCAACGGCCGCCTGGATATCGGCATCGGCGGCGCATGGTCCAAGGACGACCATCTCGCCTTCGGCCTCGATTTCCCTCCCCTGGCCGAGCGGCAGGAGCGCCTCCGCGAAGCGGTGGAGATCTTGGACGGCCTGCTGACCAGGCCGAGCTTTTCCTATCAGGGGAAGCACTACCGCTTGCAGGATGCCGTCGTCTCGCCGGGGCCGGTGCAGAAGCCGCGCCCGCCTATCATGCTGGCCGCAGTGGGCGAGGCCGGCATCGAGATCGCGGCGCGGCACGCCCAGATGTGGTGCGCCGTGGTCACACCGGCCTTTGCGGCGGACCGCGTGGCGCTCCTCTCCGCGAAGGCTCGGGCGATAGGCCGCGACCCGGCGGCCATCGAATGCGCCCAGTATTCCAGCATCTTTCTGAGCGACGACGCCCGCGAAGTCCGCCGCACCCTGGAGGCGGGCATCGCGCGGATCACCGATGCGAAGAAACGGCCTGTCTTGGCGCAGGCGCGCAATGCGCTGGGGGGCGAGCCGGTGGAGGAGCGCGCGATGGCCAATGCCCTCATCGGGAACGCAGAGCAGGTCACCGCGCGGATACGCGCCTATGTGGCCGCCGGGGTGACGCACTTCATCATCATGACGCCGCGCCCCTTTGATCGCCGCCTCATCGATAAGTTCCGCAAAGAAGTGATGACGCAGTTCATCGGGAACTGAGGGGCCTCCCTCGGCTACTTGAGCTTGAAGACCAGCGCCTTGCCGGGGCCGGTGATGCGAAGGCTATCGCCCTTGATGGTGTAGCCCTGGGCCGCGCCCAAGGCAGTGAGGTAGTCCTGCTCTTGGCGCATCATGCCTTCGGGTTCGCCGCAGAACTTCCTCGTCGCGCCCATGGCCGGAGGGAAGGAGAGCGCGTTCCCCTGCCGCTTGTAGCCGCCGAAGTAGTTGTTGCATCCGGCCGAGCCGGTGACCTGGCCCTTGGCCGCGTCAAAGGTG
The DNA here is from genome assembly GCA_016875535.1 of Chloroflexota bacterium. Classification (NCBI taxonomy): domain Bacteria; kingdom Bacillati; phylum Chloroflexota; species Chloroflexota bacterium. Next base: position 40,723 of record VGPF01000013.1, on the reverse strand, counting down.
GCGGTGATTTCCGTTCCGGTGAGGGCAGGCTGCTGAGTCCCGCTGGTCTCGATGGCGGTGAGGAGCCATGTCCGCCCTTCGAGCGCGGGAGGCTCTTCCTCATCGCACGCGATAAGAAGAGCCGTAACGAGAAGAGGAACAACAGCCAGGAATCGCGCGGGAATGCGCATGGGCTCTCCTTGTCTAACTAGCCTCGGGGCGAACGTACCAGGCTCTGGGATCGGCGTCAAGCGATGCTCGGCGCTGTCGAGCCGCCGCTTCCCTTGACGCGCCTTCTCCTGGGATGCTAGCCTTGCCGGGCCTTATGCCTCCCCCACAGATCCTGCATGGCATCCGCGTCCTTGAGCTGGGCGACTATGTCTCCGCCGCCTACTGCGCGCGCCTCCTGGCCGATTACGGCGCGGAGGTCATCAAGATCGAGCCGCTCGCCGGCGATTCGGCGCGCAGGCACGGCCCCTTCCCCGGCAAGCGGCCCGACCCGGAGCGCAGCGGCCTCTTCCTCTATCTCAACGCCGGTAAAAAGAGCGTCACGCTGGATATCGCCAAACCCCGGGGCCGCGACCTGCTGGACGCCCTCATCCGCAAGTGCGATGTGCTGGTCCACAACTACCTGCCCAGGGAGCTGGAGGCGCTGCGCCTCCGCTATGAGGATGCCCAAGCGGTCAACCCCGGGCTGGTCTTCACCTCCGTCACCGTCTTCGGCCAGGAGGGGCCCTACGCCGACTACAAGGGCTACGCCATCAACGCCACAGCCGCCAGCGCGACGACCCACCGCATCGGCCTGCCGGAGAGCTACCCTTTGGCGATGCCCTATGAGCGCGGCGACTACTGGGGTGGTTTGAACGCCGCCCCCGCCACCATGCTCGCGCTCATCGCGCGGCGGCGGGACGGCAAGGGACAGCACGTAGACCTCTCGGCAGTCGAGGCGATGAACACCTTCTGCAACGGCATGGAGACGATCCTCTATATGGAGAGCGGCGCGGTGCCCAGCCGCCGGGGTCACCGGGTGCAGAACCTCTACCCCTATACCATCCTGCCCTGCAAGGACGGCTACTTCGCCCTCATCATCGCGAACCAGCACCACTGGGACAGGTTCGTGGAGCTGATGGGCAGCCCGGCCTGGAGCAAGGAGCCCCGCTACCAGGACCGCTACAAGATGGGCTACGAGTATCCGGATGAGGTGGACGCCTTTGTGAAGCCGTGGCTCGCCAAGCACACCAAGGCGGAGCTATGGGAGATGTGCCAATCGCGCGGGATCCCGTGGCATCCGGCGCAGCGGGTGGACGAGACCCTGCGGTGGGACCACCTGAAAGCGCGTGGCTACTGGCAGCAGGTGCGCGATGGCTCGGGGAAGGCCTGGACCGTTCCCGGCCCCGTCGCGCAGATGAGCCGCACGCCGGCCCGGCCCTTCGGCGATGCGCCGCGCCTGGGCCGGCATACCGATGAAGTCTTCGGCGGCTTGGCGAAGCTCTCAAAAGCCAAGCTCGCGGCGCTGAAGCGGGCCAAGGTCCTATGAACGACTTCCCACTTGCAGGCCTGCGTGTTGTGGAGATCAGCCAGGTCTGGGCCGGGCCCCAGCTCTGCTCCTGCCTTGCCGATATGGGCGCGGAGGTCATCCGCGTCGAATCGGCCTTGGGGACGGACTTCGGGCGCTTCTCCAAGGTTGAGCGCAGCCCCCTGCGGGCCTTTTTGGAGCTGCACCGCCACCCGCGCAGCCGCGACTCCTATATCTCGATAAACCTGGGCACGGCTGAGGGCCACGACCTCTTCCGGGAGATCGTGCGGACGGCGGACGTCTTCATCTGCAATATCGCTCCCCGGGCGATGGAGAAGCTGAAGCTCACATATGAGCATATCCGCCCCCTGCGCCCGGACATCGTTATGGCCACGATCTCGGCGGCGGGGTTGACCGGCCCCCGCAAAGACCTGGTGGGCTTTGGGCCCTCCGTCAACGCAGTCGCCGGGAGCGATAGCCTGGTCGGTTACCCGGAAACGGGAGATCTGATGTCCAGCTATTGGGACCCGGACCCGGTGATGGGCGTGGCGGGGGCTTACGGCGTGCTGCTCGCCATCTACCACCGCCAGGCCACGGGTGAGGGCCAGCTGGTTGACCTTTCCTTCTTTGAAGTGCTGACGGGACTCATCGGCGAGGCGATGCTGGAGTACCAGATGTGGGGCAGGCTGCCCGCCCTGCGCGGCAACGCGCACCCGGTGATGGCGCCCCACGGCGTCTACCGGGCCGATGGCGACGATGCGTGGATCTCCATCGCGGTGAAGACCGACCAAGAGTGGCGCGGGCTGTGCAAGGCCTTCCAGCGACCCGAGCTTGCCGACGACCCGCGCTTCCGCACCTTCGACCTGCGGCGTAAGAACCGCGCGGCGCTCCATGCGCTCATCCAGGAATGGTCGCGGCAGCGCCCGCCGGACGAGGCAGTGAAACTGCTCCAGGCGCACGGCGTGGCGGCGGCGCGGGTGATGACGGTGGGCGATGCCTTCCTGGACCCGCATGATGCCTACCGCCGCACGAACATCACGGTGCTGGACAACACCATCACCAAGGACCAGATCACCTACGGCATCCCCTGGCGGCTCACCCGGACGCCGGGCGCCCTCCGGCGCATGGGCCAGCCCTACGGGATAGACAACGTGCGCTTCTTCACTTCGATGCTGGGGCTGCCTGAAAGCCGGGTCCAAGACATGGCGAAGCGGGACGTGCTGAAGTAGGCGGCGTTTTGCCGCGCTCGAAGGTCCTTCTTGAGGTTGCGGTCTACAGGGAAATGTCGGATGATGGCTTTGTCATCACGGCCTTTCTGACCACGAGGGTGCGGTCGCTGATGAAGAGGAGACAGGTGTGGCCGTCGTAGATGTCCGCGATTACGTGAAGGTGATTCCCGCGGTGAGGCATTCGCCGACGGGTATGCTATGGTCGCGCTACGATGTCGAGGCCGATACGCTCTATATCAATTTCAAGAAGCCGAGCCGAGCGACCGATAGCAAGCTGACCGATGACGACGTTATCATGCGGTACGAAGGGAAGAAGCTCGTCGGCTATACGATCCTGCACGCAAGCAGACGCCGCGCTTGACTCCCGACTCTAAAAGGATGCCTCTCCGTGAAGGTCTGCGCCCGATACTTTGCCCTCTATCGCGAACGCGTCGGCGGCAACACCGAGTCCTTTGACCTGCCCGCCGCCGCCGCTGTGGGCGACCTGGTGGCGGCCATCATGCGCCGCCATCCCAACTTCTGCCCCGATCCCTCGCGCGTGGTGGTGGCCGTGAACCGCGTCTATGTGGACCACGCCCACGCGCTCAAAGACGGCGACGAGGCGGCCCTGATCCCCCCTGTGAGCGGAGGCGCGTGATGCGTATCAAGATCACCCGCGATCCCCTGATCGCCGAGCCGGTCATCAAGAGCCTGGTCATCAAGGAGCACGGCGCCGTGACCACCTTCATGGGCACGGTGCGGCTCCACAATGAAGGGCGCACGGTGGACTACCTGGACTATGAGGCCTATCCGGAGATGGCGGAGGAGCAGATGCGCGCCATCGCGGAAGAGGTGAAGAAGATGCCCCAGGTGGAGGACGTCTCCATCGTCCATCGCATCGGCAAGCTGCACGTCGGCGAGACGAGCCTCATCGTGGCCGTCGCCTCCAAGCACCGCCGCGAGGGATTCAACGCCTGCCTGCACGCCGTGGAGCGCATCAAGGAGCTGGTGCCCATCTGGAAGAAGGAAGTCTGGGCCGAAGGGGCCGAGTGGGTACGCAGCAAAGGCGCGTGAGGACGGGCGCGGCGCGATGGCCGGTTACTCCGCGCCCCGCAATAGCCCCAGCAGGTTCGCCTTCCCGTCATGCCGCCATGAGGGCGCCGGCCGCTGCATCTCGCCGAGCTCGCAGATGCGCGTGACGCCGACGGCCTCCAGAGCCTTCGCGAACGCAGGCAGTCGCCGCTCCGGGACGGCGACGCCGACCGACTGCAGGTACGGCCCGAGCGGGCGCACGAACCCCGGCACATCCGTAAGGTCGTCCACCGGGATGACGCGGACGACGCGATTGAGGCATGAAAGCGATAGCGCCAGGCTCTCCGCGTCGAAGATGACGGTCCATGCCGTCGTCTGCTGACTTCGGAAGAGCGTCACACGCCTGCCCGCCGCCTCCTGCATCTCGGCAGCGGCGCGCGCCGATTGCACCTGCGCCGCTTCGTCCATCGAAAGCCTGCCGCGCGGCAGCGTGCGGTCGATGGCGGCGAGCTCTTCGGCGAGGCGCGTGGCGAAGGCGATGGGCGAAAGGCTCCCGCCGCGCTCCACATAGACGGCATGTGGCGAGACGCAGCCCTGCTGGTCGAAGAGAGAGACATCCCACGCGGCGGCCCGTGCGATGTGCGGAAGCGCCTCATGCGTCAGCGCTTCCCGGGCGATGGCGGCGAAGCTCACCTTCGGCCCGTGCTCGATGAAGATTGCCCCCGGCGGGGCCTGCTGCCGCGCGGCGGCGATCGCTTCGGCGCCGCCATAGGCGATGACGGCATCGGCCCTGGCGAAGGCCGCCGCTTCTATGGCGCGCTTGCCGCCCTTCCACCAGAGCACCGCAACGGCCTCGGCGAGCTGGGGGTCAACCTCGGCGATGGAGCGGGCGAAGAGGGCGGGAAAGAGGGGGTCGCGCGAGGAGGGCTTCACCAGGCACGCCGATTTGACCAGGAGAGCGCGGACCATCGTCTCCACAGGGACGGCCGGGATGTTTCCCGCCAGGATGTGCAGCGTCAGCTCGGGGCCTGCGATGGCCCGCTCATCGAGGGCTGAGGGATCGCCGACTTCGGTGCGGATAAGGTCGAGGAGGCCATCGCTGGTGAAGGTGGAGAGGAGATAGGGCAGGCCGTGACGGATCATGGCGGGCGAGTAGCCGGTAATCTCGGGCAGCAAAGCTTCGGCGTAGCGGCGCAGGCGGTAGCTGTGGTCCTGCCACTTGGCGACGGCCTCGGCGAGGACGTTCGCGATGTGGAGCGCGGGCATCCGCGAGAGGGAGCGCCTGCGGGCGGCGACGGCGCGGGCGGCGGTCTCGCGAACGAGCTCGGGCGTGGCAATGGGCACGTGAAGCGCCGTCTCGCCGGATGGGACATCGGCGAAGGCGGCAGGTTCGATGCCCGGAAGCCACCACTGCTGGACCGTCATCTTAGCCCTGCGCCTTCGAGAGCAGCTCATCCACGGCGATGGAGCAGCCCCGCGCCTCTGCCCCCTTCGCCCGGCCGATGATTTCAAAGCCCTCGCCGATCTCCCTGCCCAGGTCGTCCGTCTGGATCGCCATCGCCGAATCCAGGTTCGCCAGGTCGAAGTGGCGCAGGAGGCCGATCTCGCCAGGCTTCGCAGGCGCCATCGTCTCCGGGTTGATGACGAGTGTTCGCGCCCAGGGCGGCCCGACTTTGCAGCGCGGGCGCGAGCGGCCGCGCGATGTGTCCAAGAGGACTGTGTCATAGAACTGCGACGACATCTCCGTCATACCGTACTCGTTCACCACGTCATGGCCGGGGATCCCGAGAGCGGAGTCGTAGAGGCGGTAGAGCTCCTCCTTCGGCACTTCGCGGGAGCGCCCCTTGTAGCCGCCGGTATCCATGATGCGGCTGCCTGGCGGAAGACTGAATGAAAGCCCCTGCTCCAGGCAGTGGTCAATGAGGTGGACGAAGGCGAAGGCGGTGCCGAGAAGCGCGACAGGCTGTCCCAAGCGCTGATAGCGGCGCAGGTCTGCGAGGAGGGCTTCGCGCTGGAGGCCGTCCTCGTCCAGGTAGTAGCGCGAGCCCTCGGCGCCCCAGGTGCGCATGACCACCTCCAGCATGTGCGTCAGCGATGAATGGGGCGCAAGGCGCGGCGGCAGGGCGAGGATGAGCATCGGGAGGCGCGCGCCATCGGGCAGGAGATGCGCCTGGAAGTTCGGCTTTAGCGAGGCCTCGTACAGCTCCAGCGTCGCCAGGTAGTGCCTGCTGCGCTTCGCGCCCGTCGTCCCGCTGCTCTGGTAGACGGCGGCGGCCCTCTCCACGGGGAAGCAGGCGATGGTCAGCTCCTTGAACGCCGTCGTGGGGACGGCGGGGATCTCTTGCCAGCCCTTCGCCGTCGCCGGGGTCACGCCGCGCCCCTGGCAGAAGCGCGCGTAGACGGGGTTGCGCGCGAACTGGTAGGCGAAGACCTCCATCGCCAGGGCGTTGAAGCGCGACTTATCGCGCGGCCCGCCGACGCCTTCGCCTATAAAGGCGAGGAGTTTAGTGGAAAGCGGCTTGCGAAGCGGGTCGTGGTTCATAGGTGCGGCCCAGGCGATTGACACCATTCTAGCAATCGAACAGAATCTGCCCGTTCTTTAGGGGAGATGGGAGGCTGTGTGCGGATCTTTCGGGTGACTCCGGCGGCGCTGTGGATCGCCGCCTTTGCCCTGGTGCTGGCGCTGGTGATAACCGGCGTCGTGCTCCTCGCCGTGCGCAGCGCTTCGCCGGATGGCGAAGTCGCCTTCATCGCGCCCACGGCGAGCCCCGTCAAGCCACTGGTCGTCTACGTCACCGGCGCCGTCGGCCGCGAAGGCCTCTTCTCCATGCGCGATGGCGACCGGGTCGCGGACGCCATCGCCTCCGCAGGCGGGCTTACGGCGGATGCCGATAGGTCGCGAGTGGACGGCGCGCGCCTCCTCCGCGATGGCGACCACATCCACGTTTCGCGTGTGAGCGAGCCTTCGCCGACTTCGACTGCCGGAGCACCTGCCGCCCGGGTGAACCTCAACACGGCCACACAGCAGGAGCTGGAGGCGCTCCCGGGCATCGGGCCGGTGCTGGCGAAGGCGATCCTGGACCACCGGGCAAGGCTGGGTAGGTTCACCTCCGTAGAGCAGCTGCTGGATGTCAGCGGCATCGGCCCGACGACGCTGGCGCGCCTGCGGCCCTTCGTGGACGTGCCGTAGCGATGCGCCTCATCTCCTTCGCGGCGGCCTGGCTCGCGGGCCTCTACGCCGCTTCCCTCAGCGACCTTCCTATCGCAGCCGCGATTCCGCTCATCGTCCTCCTCCTCCCGGCGCTCTTCCTCCTGCGCCGCCGCTGGCGCCTCCTGCTCCTCGGCTTCGCCGCGCTGGGCCTCCTCGCGGGACTCCTTCGCTACGAGGCGCATGAAGCCTCGCGCGAGGCAGAGATTCTCGCGGCATTCAACGGCCGGGGCGAGGTAGAGCTGCAAGGCGTCATTGACTCCTATCCCGAGGAACGAGGGTCGGTGACGCAGTTCCGCTTGAAGGCTGAGCACCTCCTTGCCGATGGGGCCTGGCGAAGCGTCAGCGGACGGGTGCTGGTTACGGCGCGGCAGACGCGAGCCTTGGTGGACCGTCGCGACCCGCCCTACTTCCACACCGGCGATCGGCTGGCGCTCCGGGGCGCTCTCGAAGCGCCGAAACCCCTTGGCGACTTCGATTTCCCTGCCTATCTTGACCGGCAGGGCGTTCGCTCGGTGCTGAGCTTCCCACGCCTCACCGTCATCGAAGAGGGCGCAGGCCCCCGGTTCGATAGGGGGCTCTTCGCCCTGCGGAGCCGCCTGGCGGAGTCGCTGGAGGCGGCCCTGCCGGAGCCGCAGAGCGGGCTGGCGAAGGCGATCCTCTTAGGCATCCGCTCCGATATGCCCGAAAGCCTTGAGGAGGACTTCAACAGAAGCGGCACGACGCATCTCCTAGCGATCTCCGGTCAGAACGTCAGCATCTTGCTGGCCGCCGTTTTCCTCTTCGGCGTGACGCTTCTCCATCGTTCGCGGCGGAGCGTCTACCTGGCGGCCCTCGCCCTCGTCTGGGGCTATGCCCTCCTGGCTGGCCTGCCGCCATCGGCCTTCCGCGCGGCGGTGATGGGCAGCCTCTACATCGGAGCTATGCTCCTCGGGCGACAGCGCCACGGCCTGGAATCGCTGCTCCTTTCGGCCGTCGTCATCACCCTCTTCGCGCCGTCTGCCCTCTGGCAGGTCTCCTTCCACCTGAGCTTCCTCGCCATGGCAGGCATCGTCCTCCTCATGCCCTGGGCCGAGGACTCCCTCGCGCCCGCCTTCGATTCGCCCAAGCGCACCCTGCTCTCCCAATTCCTGCGATGGGCCGCCGTCGTAAGCGCCATGTCCGTAGCGGCGGCGCTCTTCACCTGGCCTGCCATCGCCTTCTACTTCCACCGCGTCTCCCTGGCGACCATCCCCGCGACGGTCCTGGCTAGCCCCGCCCTCCCAGTGGCGATGGTTGCCTCCGCCCTGGCCGCCTTCATCGGCCTCGTCTCCTCCGGCGGCGCGTGGCTCTTCGGCTGGCTGGCCTGGCTCAGCCTCAGCTACACGGCGGCGGTGGCGCACCTCTTCGCAAGCCTCCCGCTCTCCTCGGTGACCGTTGGGGAAGTCGGCAGGGCTGTGCTTGGGGGGTATTACGCAGGCCTTGCTCTGCTCGCCTGGCTGTTCAGGACGGCGAAGGTCGCCGGGCGTTCGCTCCTCGTTCCTCTGCCCAGACTGCCTGCCATCGAAGGGCCGCGACTCTCCCGCCTCTGGTGGGCGATGCTCGTGCTGCTCGCCTTCGGTGCGGTGATCTGGACTGCCGCCCTCTGGCCCTCACCGCGGCACATGCACGTCACCATCGCAGTGAGCGACGGCGGCACGGCGATCATCGTGCAAACCCCCTCGCGACATGTGGCGCTCATAGACGCCGGCGGCGATGGGCAGGCGGCCACGCAGGCCCTTGGCGCGCGACTCGGCCTGAGGCGGCGGGTAGACGTTGCCATTGCCACAAGCCCCCGCGCGCAGAGCATCGGCGGCATGGCGGAGGCGGTGCGACGCTATAGCGTGACGACCTTTCTTGCCCCAACGGCCCAAGGCACGTCGGCGGCCTATGCCGCGCTGGAGGGGGCGCTGGCGGCGCGAGGCGTGGCGCGGCGGACGGCGCGCCCGGGTGATGTCATTCGCCTGGGCGAAGTGACCATAGAGGTGCTGCACGCCCCCACAGCCCTTTCCGCGATGGAGGACGATGCGCTCGTCCTCGCGGTCCGCTACCGCAGAGCGGCGATGCTTGTTGCGACGACGGCTCGGAGCGAAACGCTGGAGCGCGTCCCTCCCCAAGCCGTCTCCGGCCTCCCAGGTCTGCTCGTGATGGCCGATGCCAGGGCGACCGCCGCCCATCAGCGGTTCATCGCCGCCGCAGCGCCCCAGGCGATCGTGCTGACGCCTGGAAGAGGGGAGCTTGGCGAAGAGCGCATCGCCGCGGCGGCCGCCCGAGCGGTGCCGCAGGAGCGGCTTGTCTCCCTGCAAGATGGCCGGCGCGCCGCAGTGACGAGCGATGGCAGGCGAGTCTGGATCGGCCGTTGAAGGGCGCTCGCTGCGGCCTTTGCTCCTGATATAATCGCTCAAACCCTCGCCAAGGAGACGCCTCTGCCGCGCATTGACGGCCGCAGGAACGACCAGCTTCGCCCTGTCCGCATCGGCCCCGGCGGCCAGGTCTTCGCTGAGGGCTCCACCCTCATTGAGGCCGGCCTGACGCGCGTCCTCTGCGCCGTCTCCATCGAGGAGAAAGTGCCGCCCTTCCTCAAGGGCTCCGGGCGCGGCTGGGTGACGGCGGAGTACGCCATGCTCCCGCGCTCCACCCACACGCGGACGCCGCGCCCGGAGGGCAAGCCCGATGGCCGCGCCGTGGAGATCCAGCGGCTCATCGGGCGCTCCCTCCGCGCCGTGACCGACATGGGTCTCTTGGGCGAGCGCACCTTCACCGTGGACTGCGATGTCCTCCAGGCGGACGGCGGCACGCGGACGGCGGCAATCACCGGAGCATACGTCGCCCTCTACCAGGCGATGGAGAAGCTGGTGAAGAGCGGCGCCCTTGCCTCCATGCCCCTCACCACATCCGTCGCTGCCGTGAGCGTCGGCGTAGTGGACGGCCGGGAGATGCTCGACCTCTGCTATCAGGAGGACTCGCGCGCCGAGGTGGACTTCAACGTCATCATGACTGGGAAGGGCGACTTCGTGGAAGTCCAAGGGACCGCCGAGGACGAACCCTTCAGCAGAGAGCGTCTCAACGGGCTGCTGGACCTGGCTGGGCGCGGCATCCGCGAGCTTGGCGTCTGCCAGGCGATCGCGATTCACGGGGCCGGCCCCCGGTAGGGCGCACGCAGATGGCGACGACGCCTCAGCAAGAGCGCGTGTGGGAACAGCCGGTGGCGGTGGTGAATCCCCTGGCGGCGGGGCTCGGCACCGGCGGCAAGGCCTTCGTGGTCTTCTGCGCCCGCGCCACCCAGCAGTTCCTCACGAACAACAGCATGCAGATGGCGGCGGCCGTCGCCTTCTACTCCTTCTTCTCCATCTTCCCGCTCTCCATCCTCATCATCCTTTCCTTTGACCTCTTCGTGAACCAGACGGCGGTGCAGAACGCCAACCTGGTGCGCGCCCTGGCCACCTTCATCCCGGTGAGCCAGGATGTCATCGCCGATGCGGTGCGCACCGCCGCCGATTCCAAGGCCGTCGCCGCGCCGCCCGCCATCGTCGGTCTTGTCTGGGGCTCCACCGGCGTCTTCGCCACCCTGCGCAAGGGCATCAATACGGCATGGAACATCCGCAGCCCCCGCGCTTGGGTCAAGGAGCGCATCATTGACCTGAGCATCACCTTCGGCGCAGGCATGCTCTTCCTGGGCCTGCTCCTCACCACCACCGTCGTGCGCTCCTTCGCGGAGACGGACGTGGAGGACGTCGGCTTCTTCACCGGCCCCCCGTGGCTCTTCTTCCTATCGGTCCTTCTCCTCTGGGTCTCCTTCGTCGTCATTTACTATTTCCTTCCCAACCGCAAGGTGCGGCTCAAAGAGACGCTCTTCGGTGGACTCATCGCCGCCGTCTCCTTCGAGATCGCGCTCGGGGCCTTCTTCTACTACACCCGGAGCCGTTTGAACACCTCGCCGATCTACGGCTCCTTCACCTCTGTCGCCGTCCTCCTCGGCTGGCTCTACGTCGCCGCCGCCATCATGCTCATCGGCGCCCTCATCTGCTCCATCTACGCCGACCTGGTGCGCCTGCGCATCGTCTCGGAGACGGCCATCTGGACCTTCGGCATCTGGCCCGGGATCAAGCACGCCCGGCGCTGGATGAGGCGGATGGCGCGCCGGTAGCGAGGTTTTCTTATTCCACGGCCCTGGCTATAATCGAGCCAGCCCCACTCAGGAGAGCCGCCATTCCCTCCACCGTACGCAAGGCCGTCATTCCCGCCGCAGGCTGGGGAACGCGCTTTCTTCCCGCCAGCAAGGTCGTCCCCAAGGAGCTGCTGCCCATCATTGACCGTCCGGTCATCCAGTATTCCGTGGAAGAGGCCGTCGCCTCGGGCGTCAAGGAAATCGTGCTGGTCACATCCCAGTACAAACGCGCCATCGAGGATTACTTCGACAGGACCTTTGAGCTGGAGGCGATCCTGGAGCGGCGCAACGATACGAAGCGGCTCGACCAGGTGCAGGCGCTCTTCGGCATGGCCAACATCTACGCCGTGCGCCAGGGAGAGCAGAAGGGCCTGGGCCACGCCGTTCTCATGGCGAAGGGCATCGTGGGCAACGAGCCCTTCGCCGTCATGTTGCCGGACGATGTCTACGTCGCGGCGAAGAAGCCGGTGCTGCGGCAGCTGCTGGACGTTCACGAGCGCCACGGGGCGAGCGTCCTCGCGCTCTCCGAAGTCGCCAAGGAGGACGTGACGCGCTACGGCATCGTGAAGGCGGCGAAGGCCGGAGTGGGCCTCCATAAGATCACCGGCGTAGTGGAGAAGCCGAAGATGGAGCAGGCGCCTTCCAGGCTGGCCTCCATGGGGCGCTACATCCTGCATCCCCGGATCTTTGAGATCCTCGAGAAGCAGAAGCCTGGGGCAATCGGCGAGATCCAGCTGGCGGAGGCGATTGACACCCTTTCCCGGGAGCAGGCCGTCTACGGCCTGGAATACCAGGCGACGCTGTTAGACGCCGGCACGCCCTTGGGATTGCTGAAGGCCTCCGTCCAGATGGCGTTGGAGCGCGAGGATACCCGGGACGATATACGGGCTTACCTTAAGGACTTGTTGCGCAAGCGGTAGGCTCCTTGGCAGAGGTGCGGCTATGGGGACGATGCTTTCGGTGGTCTACTGGCTCGCCTGCGCCGTATTGACCTTTACGCTGTGGCTTTCCGGCATGGCCTTTGTGAACGCCCTGCTCTTGGGCTTCATCCTTCCGGCGTTGCTCGCCATCGCCTTTGCCGTCTGGCGGTACAAACGCAAACAGCGTACCCGGGTGTAGGTGAGCCAGCGAGCCTTTTCCTTCCTGGTAGGGGGCTGGCCTAAGGCCGCTCCGTGGGCTGGGCGGTCCGGTCACTTCTCCAACTTCAACAGGGCCAAAAAGGCCTCTTGCGGGATCTCCACCGACCCCACCATCTTCATCCGCTTCTTCCCTTCCGCCTGCTTGTGCAAGAGCTTCATCTTGCGCGTCACATCGCCGCCGTAACACTTGGCCAGGACGTTCTTCCGCATCGCGCGCACCGTCTCCCGGGCGATGACCTTGCTGCCGATGGCCGCCTGGAGCGGCACTTCGAACATCTGGCGCGGGATGAGGTCCTTGAGCTTCTCCACCAGCGCCTTCCCCTGGTAATAGGCATTGTCCCGGTGGGTGATCAGCGAAAGGGCGTCCACCGGCTTGCCGTTCACCAGGATATCCAGCTTCACCAGGTTGCCGGGGCGGTATTCCAGGAAGGCATAGTCCATCGTGGCATAGCCCTGCGTGCGCGACTTCAACTGGTCGTAGAAGTCTATGAGGACTTCCGCCAGGGGGATGTGGTAGACCAGCATCACGCGCGGGTCTTTGGACGGCTCCTGGGCATCTTTGGCCGTATTGGCGGGACGGGAGTCCAGGTAATCCATCTTCTTGAACTCGCCGCGCTTGTTGGAGACCAGGTCCATGATGCCGCCCACGTACCGGTTCGGCACGATGATGGTCACTTCCAGCCACGGCTCCCTGATCTCGTCGTAGTAGTTCGGCGCGGGGAGCTTCGCCGGGTTATCCACCTCCACCACTTCGCCGTCCGTCTTCACCACCTGATAGGCGACGCTCGGGGCGGTGGCCAAAAGGTCCAGGTTGTACTCCCGCTCCAGGCGGTCTTGCACGATCTCCATGTGTAAGAGGCCGAGGAAGCCGCAGCGGAAGCCGAAGCCCAGCGCGCCGGAGCTTTCCTGCTGGAAGACGAGTCCGGCGTCGTTCAGCTTGAGCTTCTCCAGGGCTTCGCGCAGAGGCAGGTAGTTCTGGCCGTCCGCCGGGAAGAGGCCGGCGAAGACCATGGACTTCAGCTCTTTGTACCCGGCGACCGGCGTGGCGGCGGGGCTCTCGTCCCAGGTGATGGTGTCGCCCACCTTGGCATCCTCAACCGTCTTAAGCCCGGTGGCGATGTAGCCGACGCTCCCCGTCTCCAGGATTGGAAGGGGCAGGAAATCGGGCTTGAAGGCGCCCGCTTCCAGGGGTTCGATGATGCGCCCGGTGGCCATGAAGCGCAGGCGTCTCCCAGGGGCGGAGACGGAGCCGTCCACCACGCGCACAGAAGCGATGACGCCCTTGTACGGGTCGTACTTGGAATCGAAGATGAGGGCGCGAAGGGAGGCGTCCGGCTTGCCTGCGGGAGGCGGGACGCGCTCGATGATGGTCTCCAGGAGCTCAGGCACGCCCAGGCCCGTCTTCCCCGAGATGCGGAGGATCTCCGACTCCTTGAAGCCGAAGACGTCCTGCAGCTCTTGGGCGACTCGATCGGGCTCCGCCCCGGGCAGGTCAATCTTATTGACCACGGGGATGATTTCCAGATTGGACTCCAGCGCCAGGTAGACGTTGGCCAGGGTCTGCGCCTGGCTGCCCTGGGAGGCGTCCACGATGAGGAGCGCCCCTTCGCAGGCGGCCACGCTGCGCGAGACCTCGTAGGAGAACTCCACGTGCCCCGGCGTGTCTATCAGGTTGAGCTGGTAGTCTTGCCCGTTCTTGGCGCGGTAGAGCATGCGCGTGGGGTGCATCTTGATGGTGATGCCGCGCTCGCGCTCAAGGTCCATGGAATCGAGCACTTGGTCCATCATGCGCCGCCGCTCGATGGTGTTGGTGGCTTCCAGGAGACGGTCGGCTAAGGTGGACTTGCCGTGATCAATGTGGGCGATGATGCAAAAGTTACGGATATGGGACTGCTGCATGGGATTCCAGTGTAGCACAGGGGGAGATGCGGAGACCCCATATCCGACTCTTGGTTGCTAGAGGCACTTGCCCGACTTGCCAAGGGTTGTCAGCATTATGCTTCTGTGGCGGATCTGCCTTTTATTTTTCGCCTCCTTTTGTCTTTTGTTGCTTGTCGCTTTGGTTGGTGAGGTGTCGCGGTGGGAAGCGTTGTGCGGACGGTCTAGGGGAGGGACGTGGACGAGATTTGCGAGCGTTTAACGTAGCAGTTCCCACTGCTACAGGATGGGCAGGCCCACTGCTCCGAGGTTTGTAGGGATGCAGGGTTGGCGCTCGGAGCTTCCTCGGCGACGCTGGTGTCAGCCGGTCACGCTCGCGGTGAGCCTACGGGTATGTAGTCGTCATGCCTCCTCGCCCGCCCCGCTCACGGGCGGGACGCGCATCGCGCCGCTATCCGACCGACCGCTCTTCGCGACACCTCTACTACCACCGACGTTTCGCGCAAGCCTTGCTCAGACTGCAACGGCACGCCTCCTAGGCGCGGCGCACCGCGACCGCCCGCACAACGCCGGACAAAGAAAAAGGGAAGGCATGACTGCGTTGGGCGCACGGCCGCGCGCCTTAGCGGTCACACCTTCCCGGCTCGCTGTCCTGGCGAAGGCTTACACGTCTATATATAGCATGTGATAGTCGGAAGTGTCAAGCACTGGAAGCGAGTCCATGGGCAAACAAAGAGGCCCCGGTTCACACCGGGGCCTCTGAAGGAGCGTACCGTTGCGCGCTTAGACGCGGTGGCAGGCGACGAAGTGGCCGGGGCTCGCCTCGCGCCATTCGGGGATGGCCTGTTTGCACTGGTCAATGGCGATGGGGCAGCGCGTGTGGAAGACGCACCCGGCGGGCGGGCGCAGGGGGCTGGGCACATCGCCGGTAAGGATGATGCGCTCGCGCTTGGAATCGGCCACCGGATCGGGGATGGGAACGGCGGAGAGGAGAGCCTTGGTATAGGGATGCAGGGGGTTCTCGTAGATCTCTTCCCGGGTCGCAAGCTCCATCGTTTTTCCCAGGTACATGACGCAGATGCGGTCGCTGATGTGGCGGACGACGGCGAGGTCGTGGGCGATGAAGAGATAGGTGAGATGGAGCTCTTCCTGGAGCTTCTCCAGGAGGTTGATGACCTGGGCCTGGATGGAGACATCGAGGGCGGAGACCGGCTCATCGCAGACGAGGAAGGATGGGTTGACGGCGAGGGCGCGGGCGATGCCGATGCGCTGGCGCTGGCCGCCGCTGAACTCATGGGGATAGCGATCGCGCATATAGGGTGCAAGGCCGACGGTGGTGAGCAGCTCGGCCACGCGGTCCAGGCGCTCTTTCTTGGAGGCGGCCAGGCCGTGGATGACCATCGGCTCGCCGATGATGCCACCCGCCGTCATGCGGGGGTTCAGGGAGCCGTAGGGGTCCTGGAAGATGATCTGCATCTGGCGGCGGAGGGAGCGCATCTGTTTGGTATTGAGCTTGGTGAGGTCTTGGCCCTCAAAGAGGACCTCTCCGCCGCTGGGGCGATGGAGCTGGAGGACGGCGCGGCCGGTGGTGGTCTTGCCGCAGCCGCTTTCGCCCACCAGGCCCAGGGTTTCGCCCTTCTTGATGGTGAAATCAATCCCGTCCACGGCCTTGACGTCCGCGATCTTCCGCTGGAAGACGATGCCCTGGGTGACGGGGAAATACATCTTGAGTTTGCGCACCTCAAGGAGCGTATCGCCGAGCTTGGTCTTCCCGGAATCGCCGCCGTGAAGCGGCTTGGGTGGCGCTTGGGTGGTCACGGGCGTGGCCTCCTAGTTTTTACATCAACCCAGCATGCGGCCCAGTGCTTATCGCCGACGGGCATGAGGGCGGGGTTCTCTTCGGCGCAGCGGTCAACGGCGAAGGTGCAGCGCGGGCGGAACGGGCAGCCTTTCGGCAGGTTGGTGAGATCGGGGGGAGAGCCTTCGATGGGGACCAGGCGGTGCTTGCGCGGCTCGTCCAGGCGGGGGACGGATTGGAGGAGGCCCAGGGTGTATGGGTGAGCCGGGTCGGCGTAGGTGTCCTTGGCGGAGGCGGTCTCGATGATATGGCCGGCGTACATGACGTTCACTCGATCGGCGTGGCGGGCGACGATGCCGAGGTTGTGGGTGATGATCATGACGGCGGTGTTGAAGCGCTCGGAGAGGTTCTTGATCACTTCCAGCACCTGGGCCTGGATGGTCACGTCGAGCGCGGTGGTGGGCTCGTCGGCGATGATGAGCTTGGGATTGCAGGCCAGGGCGATGGCGATCATGACGCGTTGGCGCATGCCGCCGCTGAACTGGTGGGGGTAATCGTCAACGCGGCGGGCGGCGTCCGGAATGCCGACCATTCCGAGGAGCTCGATGGCCCGGTCCTTAGCCGCCTTCTTGCTCATATTCAGGTGGAGCTCCAAGGTCTCCGTGAGCTGGCGGCGGATGGTGAGGACGGGGTTGAGGGAGGTCATGGGCTCCTGGAAGACCATGGCCATCTTGTTACCGCGAACGCTCCGGATCCCCTTCTGGTCCAACTTCAGGAGGTCCTTGCCTTGGAAGAGGATCTTGCCGCTGACGATCTTTCCCGGCGGCGATGGGATGAGGCGCATGACGCTCAGGGCGCTGACGCTTTTGCCCGAGCCGCTTTCGCCCACGAGGGCGAGGGTTTCACCTTCGTTGAGCTGCCAACTCACGCCGTCCACGGCCTTCACGGTGCCCGCGTGGGTGTAGAAATAGGTCCGCAGGTCCTGGACATCCAGGAGGAGATTTCCCGAGCCGTTTGTTGTCACTCCAGCCCCCTCTCGCGAGAAGATTGCCATCAGCCGCTATACGGATCCTGCGTCCGAGTCGCTGTCCGCCACCTGGTGGGGAAGAGGAGACTCGAACTCCTACGCCTTGCGGCACAAGATCCTAAGTCTTGCTCGTCTGCCAGTTCCGACACTTCCCCCCGCGCCTGGCGCGGCAAGAGGCGAGACCGGTGTAAAGAGTGGTGAGCCGCACAGGTTTCGAACCTGTAACCTAGTGATTAAGAGTCACTTGCTCTACCGTTGAGCTAGCGGCCCATATCTTTCCACAAGTGGGGAGCAATCTAGCAGAAGGGTTTAGGGGTGTCAAGATGAGTTTCCCCTTATCTGCCGCACCCGCAATACGAGCGTCTTTTGGCGTCATGCGCCCCGTGGATTTCGGCTGGGCAGAGGGCTGTTCCCGAATGCGTGTACACGCAAAGTGTACCACAATACGCTACCGGACTCGGGGCAGAACTTCTCGGGAAAAGAGCTCCATGGAGCGTCGAGCGGCCTCATAAGGAAGGCCGCCGAAGCTGAAGCTCAGCAGAAGGTTCTGGACGCCCATGGCCTTGAACTGGTGGATGCGCTCCAACCCCCGCGAAGGCTCCCCGGCGATGGCATCGTTCAGGTAGTGCTCCAGGGCTTTGCTCTGCTCAAAGGGCGGCGCCGACCAGGCGGGGCCGAGGCCCGTGGGCTCGCCGGGGGCGGGCTGGATGCCGAGGGCGCCCAGGGAGGCCTTGGTCCCCTGCATACCGGCCCAGGCTTCGGCATAGGCCTGGTCCCGGCTATGGGAGAGGTGGACGTGCTGGATGACGGCGGTCTGACTCCAGACACGCTGGGCCTCGCCGTCCGGGAGGTTTTCGGCGCGCGCCTGCTCGAAGAAGGTTCCCCGGACCTTCTCCAGTTGGGCTTGGTCGCGCGCGCCGAAGTAGAAGGGAAGGCGATAGCGGGCCGCGAGACGAAGGGTCTCCGCGCTGCCGGTGGTGGCGATCCACGCCCTGGGATGGGGCTTGGTAACGGGGCGCGGGCGGAGGGAGACTTTGGGCACGCTGTAGTACTTGCCTGTGTAGGAGAAGTCCGGCTGGGTCCAGGCCTGGATGGCGATCTCAACGCCTTCGCGGAAGCGCTCGTTCAGCTCCGTCACGCTGACGCCATAGCCCGCGAACTCCCTGGGGCCGAAGCCCTTGGCAAGGCCGATATCGGCCCTGCCGCCGGAGATGACGTCCAGCATGGCGCCCATCTCCGCCATGCGGACGGGGTGGGGCATGCCGGCGATGTTGGCGGCGCTCCCCACGCGGATGCGCGAGGTCCTGGCGGCCAGGTGCGCAGCCACGAGAAGCGGCTCCGGAGTGATGCTCCAATAGGAGTTGAAATGGTGCTCCGCGATCCAAACGGCGTCAAAGCCGAGCTGTTCGGCCTCCACCATCAGGTCGAGCTCGCGTTTGTAGACCTCCGCGTCCGGGTGGGCGCCGGAGCTTTGCATGAGTTGGAAGACAAAGAAACGCATGGGGAGATTCCTTCTACAGAGGGTTCGTCCGGCAGTTAGGACATGCTGAAGCCGTAGAGCCTAGCGGTGTTCTTCCAGAGAATCTTATCGGCATCGGCCTTGGGGATGCCCGCGACGTGCCTGGCGGCGGACTGCCGGGAGTGGGGCCAGGTGCTGCCCGAGTGGGGGAAGTCGCTGGACCAGAGGATGTTGTTGACGCCGACGATGTTGCGCGCGGCGACGCCGGAGAGGTCGTTAATGAAGGTGTAGTAAAGGCTCCGGTGGAAGATCTCGCTGGGGGGGCGCTCGCACAGGATGCCGCGCTCCTTGCGCCGCGAGCCGTGGAGGTTGTAGAAGAAGTCCATGCGCTCGATGAAGTAGCCGGCCCAGCCGGCATCGCTCTCCACGGAGACGAGCTTGAAGTTGGGGAAGCGATCAAAGAGGCCGCTGTAGACCATGGAGGCAAGGGTTTTTTGGATGTGGGTGGCATAGGTGATGAGGTCCACGCGGGTGGTGGTGGACATGACGTTGCCGGTCTCCACGTGCATGCTGATGGGCATGTGCAGCTCTTGGGAGGCGTTCCACAAGGGATAGTAGCGGGGGTCTTCATGCTCCAGGCCTTCGAGGATGATGAGGCCGCCGACGAGGCCGAGCCTCTTGCAGCGCTCCAGCTCCTTAACGGCCCCAGGCACATCTTCTATGGCCAGGCAGCCGAGGCCTTTCAGTCGGTCAGGGCGGGCCTTGCAGAAATCGGCGATCCACGAGTTATAGGCGCGGAAGAGGGCGGCCTTGAGGGGCGCGCTTTTGAGCATGAAGAGGCGGAGGGCGACGGTGGGATAGACGACTTCAGCCCAGACGCCATCCTTGGCCATGGCTTTGAGGCGCGCTTCCGGCACGTAGCCGCTCTGGGCGATCTCTTCGCCGTACTTCCCGGTCTTCCGGCGGTCCGTGAAGTCGCGGGTGACGCCGACGAGCTCTCGGGTGGTGTGCATGGTGACGCCTTCGCAGAGCCAGCGATCAGCGGCGCCATCGCTGACGACGCGAGGGGCTTGAGAGAGGAACTTCTTCTCCGTGTAGTCGGTCCACAAGTTCGGGGGCTCGATGACATGGGCGTCAGAGTCTATGAGCTTGAGTTTTGCCGCCACGGCTATGCTCCCGTTGAAGATGGCTTTCATGGGAGAAGAGAGGCGTTCAGCCACGCTTTCCCCTGGCAGGGACGATACCTAGCTCAGTAATAGGTGGAGTATAGGGAAGAGCGGCGAGGGGAGCAAGGCAGAGGGGTCAGCTTGCGGGGTATGGCGGAGGCTGGATGGTGCGGCCGCCTTCCACATAGAGGGTCTGGCCGGTGACATAGGAGGCCTCATCCGAGGCGAGGAAGGCGATGGCGTTGGCGATATCTTCGGCCGTGCCGAGGCGCTTGAGGGCGGACCGCTCGATGCCTTCCCGCTCCCACTGAGTGCCCATGTGTTTGCGCGTCATGCCGGTGATGGTGTGCCCGGGGCCGACGGCGTTGACGGTGATCTGGCGCGGGCCCAGGTCCACGGCGGCGCCCTTGGTGAGCATACGCACGCCGCCCTTTGAGGCGCAATAGGCGGTGGAGTTGCCTTGCACGGTCTCGGCATTGATGGAGGAGGTGCTGACGATGCGCCCGTGGATCTTGTTGGCGATCCAGTAGCGGGCGGCGGCCTGGGAGATGACGAACGGGGCGATGAGGTTGACGGCGATGACGCGGTCCAGGATTTCCGGGGGGATATCGGTGAAGAAGCCGCCCATGGAGACGCCGGCGTTGTTTACCAGGATATCCAGCCTGCCGAAATCGGCGACGGCGCGCTGAACGATCTTTTCAGCAGCGTCGGGCGTGGTGATGTCCTGCACGAGGATGGTGGCCTTGCGCCCGAGTTTGGCGACGGAGGCGGCTGTTTCGCGGAGGCCCGCTTCGTTCAGGTCCACCAGGAGGGAATCGGCGCCTTCCTTGGCGAACTTGATGGCGGCGCCGCGGCCGATGCCATCGGCAGCGCCGGTGATGATGGCGATCTTGTTGTGGAGGCGCATGCTGTTTGGCTCATCGGGCTGTCTTAGGCCCAGATGATGCGCCCTCCTTCCACATAGATGGTCTGCCCGGTGACGTAGGAGGCTTCGTCCGAGGCGAGGAAGGCGACGGCGTTGGCGATGTCTTCGGGCTCGCCGATGCGCCGCATGGGGATGACGGAGGCATTCAAGCGCTCGCGGTTCGGGTCGGCGGCGAGGCCCGGCCGGGTCATGCCGGTGCGCGTATGGCCGGGGCCGACGGCGTTGCAGGTGATGTTGTGGGGGCCGAGATCGAAGGCCATGGCCTTGGTGAGCATGCGGATGGCGCCCTTGGAGGCGGCATAGGCGGCGGAGTTGGGCTGAATGGATTCCGCATTGATGGAGGAGGTGCTGACGATGCGCCCGCCGCGCTTATTGGCGATCCAGTAGCGCGCAGCGTGCTGGGCGAGGAGGAACGGCGCCTTGAGGTTGACCTCCATGATGCGGTGGAGCTTGTCCACAGGGAAGTCTTGGAAGGGGGCGACGAAGACAACGCCTGCATTGTTGACGAGGATATCCAGGACGCCGAATTCGTCCACGGCGCGCTGGATGATCTGCCCCTGGAGCGAGCGATTGCTGACGTCAGCCACCATGGTCTTGGGCGTATAGCCGTGGGCTCCGGCGAGGCGGGCGGTCTCCTCCACGCCGGCCCTGTTCAGGTCCACCAGAAGGGAATCGGCGCCCTCCTTGGCGAACTTGATGGCGATGCCGCGGCCGATGCCATCGGCCGCGCCGGTGATGATCGCTGTTTTGCCGTGGAGGCGCATAGCTGGTGTGTGCGGTTATTTGCCATCCGAGGCGAGGATGCCGCCTTCGGCCCAGTTGGACTTGTCTATGTCATCGAAGATGACGATGGTGTGGTCGGGCGAAGTCTTGGCGATGCGGGCGACGGCGTTCGTGATTTCCTTGGCGAGTTCGGCCTTCTGCTCTTGGGTGCGGCCGGTCCACATCTCCACTCGAACGATGGGCATACGGACCTCCTGTGCGATGCCGCGCCGGGCGGCAGGCGGGTCAGTGTTCGGAGCCGGGCGGATTATAGCACGGGTGGTACGCCTGGCTTCAGGCAAAAAAGAGGCCGCCCCGATACTCGGGGCGGCCTTGAATCGAGCTGTGCTTCCTGGCTTAGCTCAGGGTCATGGCGCGGAGGCGTCGGACGCGCTCCTGGATAGGCGGGTGGGTGGAGAAGAGGTTGACCATGCCGCCGCCGGTCTCCTTGGCGTGCATCTCGGCAGCGCCCAGGGGGTTGACGATGTACATGTGGGCCATGGCCTCATTGGCGGCGGTGGCCTGCATGGGTTTTCGGCTGGTGAAGCTGCCGAGCTTCTCCAGGCCTGCGGCCAGTGCGTGGGGGTTGCTGATGATCCGCGCGCCTGTCTCATCGGCGGCGTACTCACGGGTGCGGGAGATGGCGAAGCGGATGAGGGTGGCCATGAGGGGGAGGAGGATGATGGTGGCGATGAGGGCGACGATGCCGAGGGCGTTGCCGCCTTCGCGGCTATCGCGGCGGCCGCCGCCGAGGAGAAGGGACCACTGGGCCATGGTGGCGAGGAAGGCGATGACGCCCGCCAGAACGGCTACGGTGGTCATGACGAGCATATCGCGGTTCTTGATGTGGGCCATCTCATGGGCGATGACGCCGCGAAGCTCATCTTCCGAGAGGAGGCTGCGGATACCGGTGGTGACGGCGACGACGGAATGGCTGGGGCTGCGGCCGGTGGCGAAGGCGTTGGGGGAATCGTTGTTGATGAGGTAGACGCGGGGCTTGGACAGGCCGGCCATGCGGGCGACATCGGCGACCATGGCGTGGAGGCGCGGCTCGTCCTTTTCAGTGACGGGCTTGGCGCCGGCCATCGTGAGGGCCAGCTTATCGCTGAACCAGAAGCCGATGAAGTTCATGAGCCCGGCGAAGATGGCGGCGATGATGCGGCCCTGCATGTCGCCGAAGGCGCCGCCGGCGAGGATGACGAGCACGGTCAGAACGATGATTAAGCTGAACGTCTTTATCCAGCTCATATCTGGTGACGGGTCCTTTCTTCTCAGGGCGCCCCGCGAGAGCGAGGCTCTATGGAATGCCGCTACCCTGGGCAGATAAAGTATAGCAGAGAAACGCTCAGAAGAGCCTAAGAGGAGGTCAGCCGAGCCAGGAGAGATCGAAGTCCTGTAAGGAGTTGATCAAGCGGTCTGCTTTGGAGAGGTCCATGCCGACGGTATGGGGCGTCCGGATGCCGATAGTGGTGAGGCCTGCGGCTGTGGCTGAGGCGATGCCGCGAGGGGAGTCCTCTAGGGCGAGGCATTCGGCGGGGGAGAGGCCGAGCTTGGCGACGGCGAAGAGGTAGAGATCGGGAGCGGGCTTGGCGTGGGGGACCATATCGGCGGTGGCGATGAAGCGGAAGCGGTGTTCGACCTTGAGCCTGCGGGTGACGGTCTGCGCCCAGTTGAGCAGGGAGGAGGTGGCGAGGGCGACGGGGAGCTTGCGCTTGTCCAGCTCGTCCAGGAGCCAGTAGAGGCCGGGCGACGGCTCCGGCTTCTTGCTGAGGATCTCAACGACGGCGCTATCGTAGCGGCGCTTCCATCCGGCGATGTCTCCGCCCAGCTTGAAGCGCCGGACGACATAGTCCCAGGTGTAGTCTATGTTGCTGCCCATGATGGCGCGGTGATCGTCCCTGGTGAGGACGTGGCCGTGGCCGGCAAGGACGACGTTGATGGCCTCAGCGTAGAAGGGTTCGCTATCCGTGATGACGCCGTCCATATCGAAGATGACGGCGCGCTTCTTGGCGGGTGGCGGGGGAGGCATGGGCGTGGGCTTCAGGGGAAACCATTGTAGGGGAAAGGTAGCGGGAGAGTCGAGCGTGATAGACTGAGCGCGGGAGTTAACTCAATGGCAATACCAAGGCGCAAAGGAGTCTCGAAGCGAAAAGCGAAGCTGGTTAAGCAAAAAGTGGCACCGCAAAGTGTAGAGAGAGCAAAAACGGAACTTGTGCGCGAAACGGCGAAACTGGCAATCGCAATACACAGAGATGCCCTAAAGGAGTTGGAGCGTTACTAGACGTCGCTACATATTCGTTACATTAGCGCACGTTGAGGAAGTAATATACCAACTCGCCGCGCAGTTCTACCCGGATTACCCTGACCCCTTACCAGCCTTTCAGTATCTGGGCGATAAGCACGGTAAAGCTCTTTTGGAATCGGCCCTGGCTACACCACAGCAGATGTTCAATGGTCGCTATTTGCTTCGAACAACTCACGACAAGGCAGCAGTTCTAATGAGGTCGCTAATAAAGAATCACTGTTTGGTGTATGGTAATAAGCGGTTAGCCCTCACCACAACAACGGTCTTCCTGGGCTAAATGGTTATGTGCTGTTTGCGCTTCCGGATGAAGCGCTACGATTTACCGTTCATGTTGCTCGGAAAGAGGGAGTTGAATGGCAAGAAATTTCCGCATGGTTAAGACGAAACTCATTCAGTGTTAGGCGGATGCTTGAAGGTAGGCCTGTAAGAAACAGGGATTGGATTGCGAGAAAATTTGGAGGAAAAACGCGAGACGTTCCGAGACTTGAGGCTGTCACCATGCAGATGATTCGCTATTCTCAGGCGATGAGAAGGTACACAGTGCAACTTAAGTCCTTAAGAGGCGGTGGGCCTCAGAGTGGGATGTGAGCTTAGTTCGGGAAGTCTTGCGGTGAAGGTCCTTTACAAAACTGAAAATCTCGAAGTCCGGCAGGCCTCCTGCGGGCCGTACGATAACAATTGCTATGTGCTTGTCTGCCCGGAGACGAAGGAGAGCGTCATCGTTGACACGCCGGCGGAGCCGGAGAAGGCGCTGGCGACGGCGAAGGGGACGATGGTGAAGGCGATTCTGATGACGCATTGCCATGGGGACCACATCACGGGGCATGCGGAGATCAAACAGGCGACGGGCGCGCCGGTATGGGTCCACGAATCGGAGGCGGGGCTGCTGCCGCTCCCGCCGGAGCATCACTTCCGGCATGAGGGAGCGGTCAGCTTCGGCAGGGTGACGCTGCGGACGATCCATGTTCCCGGACACACGACGGGCGGGACATGCCTCTTGTGGCGCAATCAGCTCTTTGCGGGCGATACGCT
The DNA here is from genome assembly GCA_016875535.1 of Chloroflexota bacterium. Taxonomy (NCBI): domain Bacteria; kingdom Bacillati; phylum Chloroflexota; species Chloroflexota bacterium. The sequence goes on along the minus strand of VGPF01000013.1, from coordinate 16,103 downwards.
CTTTCCGGACGGCCCGGGAAAGACGTGGAGTCCCCAGGCATTCAAGCAACTGGTCGCCTCGCTAAAGGAGCGGATCTTCACGCTGCCGGACGATGTGGCGGTCTATCCGGGCCACGGGCGGAGCACGGCGCTTGCCCGGGAGAAGGAGCAGTTCCGCGACTTCGAGAGCCGGACGCACAGGCCGGACCTGCACGGCGATATCGTGTGGCTGAGGGACTAAGGGCATGACGGCTTCACCACTGCACGGCCTCTATCAAAAGTCGTCGCTGGCGAACGGGTTGCGTGTGATCACGGTGCCGATGCCCCAGGTGCGCTCGGCGACGGTGGCGATCTACATCGGAACAGGGTCGCGCTATGAGAAGAGGGAAGAGGCGGGCCTCTCCCATTTCATCGAGCATATGCATTTCAAGGGGACGGAGCGCCGTCCGGAGCCGCAGCAGATATCTGAGACGATCGAGCGGGTGGGCGGCTACCTGAACGCGGACACGGGGCGGGAACTGACGACGTATTGGGCGAAGGTGCCGAAGCCCGCCTTTGAGACGACGGTTGACCTGCTGAGCGATATGCTGCTGACGCCGCTCTTCCGCGCGAAGGACATCGAGAGCGAGCGGAAGGTGATCATCGAGGAGATCAATTCGATCAACGACTCACCGCAGCAGCTGGCGGACATGCTGATAGACAGGCTCTTATGGCCCGACCAGCCGCTGGGCCGGGATCCGGGAGGAACGAAGGAGGCGGTGAGCACCGTTTCGCGAAGGCGGATGCTTGGGTACAGGAGGACGCAGTACGCCCCGAACAATGCCGTGGCCGTGGTGGCCGGGGACTTCGCGCATGAGGACGTTGTGCTCTCGCTGCAGCGTCGGTTCGGCATGTGGAAGCGGGCGAAGCCCCGGGCGTGGTTCCCGGCGGTGAACGGCAGACGGCGGCCGCAGGTGGGCGTTCGGCGCCAGAAGACGGAGCAGGCGCACCTCTGCATCTCCTACCACGGCCTTTCCGCCACGCACGAGGACCGCTACGCGCTGGACCTGCTGAACAATATCCTTGGCGACGGCATGAGCAGCAGGCTGTTCATTGACCTGCGGGAGAACCGGAGCCTGTGCTACGAGGTGTTCAGCTACGTGAGCCATTTCATGGACGACGGCGCGGTGACTATCTACGCGGGCGTTGATGCCAAGAGCATTGATGAGGCGGTGACAGGCATCCTCAAGCAAGTGGACGGCGTCATAGCGGGTGTCACCGCTGATGAGATGCACAAGGCGAAGGAGATGACCAAGGGCCGTCTGCTCTTGCAGACGGAAGATACGCGCAGCATGGCGGCGTGGCACGGCGTGCAGGAGACGCTGCGCAGCGAGATCAAGACGATGGACGAGATCGTCCGGCGCATAGATGCGGTGAGGGCGGACGATGTGCAGCGCGTGGCGAAGGGGCTATTTGCGCGGGAGCGGGCGCTGTTGGGCGTGGTGGGGCCGTACAAGGGAGAGGCGAGGTTCGCCCGGCTGCTGGAGGGATAGAGCGCGCAGCCCTCAGGAGCGGACGGTGAATTTGGGGATGCTGACTTCGGGCGTGGCATCCTCAAAGGTCACGGCGACGGGCGTGCCCACCTTCACGGTATAGGGGTCGGCGGCGAGGACGTTGGTGAGCATCTGCACCCCTTCATCGAGCCGCACATAGGCGAGGACATACGGCCCTTGCTCGCGGAAGCCGGGCGACTTGTTCTGGTGCACCACAGACATGCTGTAGACGACGCCTTTGCCAGAGGCCTTGCGCCATTCTATGTCTGCCTTGAGGCAGTGGGGGCAGATGGCCTGGGGCGGGAAGAAGTAGTTTTTGCAGCCGGCGCACCAGGGCAAAACAAGCTCGTGACGCTTGCAGGCATCCCAGTAGGGCTTGGTTTCGACGTCTGCAGTGGGCACCGGCTTCAGATAGTCGGCCATGGTGGCGCTCCAGGAGCTATCGTAGAAAAGCGGGAAGCGGGGACCTGCGTCCCCGCTTCCCAGAGCCTTCTTAGGAGATGACGGCTAATCGAGCAGGGGGATGGAGGTCCACTGCACCGATTCGGGGTTGCTCGCAAGGCCCTGCTTGCCGGCGAGTTCCCGGATGGCGAGGAGGGTCATGTTCACTTCAGGAGTGAGGAACTGCCAGGCGGGAGGCGGCGGGAACCAGTAGGGCGAGTTGATGCGAACGACTTTGCTTTCGGCGGCGTTGATGTAGATGCCGAACTTGCCGTCCTTGGGCCAGACCTCGATGCCCCACTTCTTTTTCGGCTCAGCCTTGGGCGCGGCGGCCTTAGGGGCTGCCTTCTTGGCGAGAGCCTTCTTGGGGGCAACCTTCTTGACCACGGCCTTTTTCGCGGGAGCCTTCTTGGGCGCGGCCTTTTTCGCAGGGGCCTTCTTTTTCGGCGCGACCCTCTTCACCGCGGACTTCTTGACAGCAGCTTTCTTGGCCACGGCCTTCTTTGCAACTGCCTTCTTTTTCTTCGCCTTCGGCATTGGTTCCTCCTTAGATACAGCGTCACTCGACGGTGACTGTCTTGGCTAGATTTCGAGGCTGGTCAACGTCTGCGCCCCGCCTCACGGCGATATAGTATGCCAGCAATTGCAACGGCGCGACAGTCAGCAAGGGCGACAGCAGCTCCGAAGTCTCCGGTAGAAATACCACATTTTTGACCTTCTCGCCAATTGATTCATCGCCTTTGGTTGCGAGGGCAATGAGGCAGCCTTCCCTGGCGCGCACCTCTTCTACGTTGCTCATCATCTTGTCATAAAGTCGGTCCCTAGGGGCGATGGCCAGGACTGGCATGTGCTCGTCTATAAGGGCGATGGGGCCGTGTTTCATCTCCCCGGCCTGGTAGCCTTCGGCGTGGATGTAGCTGACTTCCTTCAGTTTCAGGGCCCCTTCCATGGCGACGGGGAACTGGATGCCACGGCCCAGGATAAGGAAATTGGACTTCTTAAAGAGGTCCCGGGCGATGCTTTCGACATGCGGGGCCTGCTGGAGGACTTCGCCCAGCTGTTCGGGAAGCTTCACGAGGTGGTCTATGTGCTGGCGAACGGAGTCCTTGCCCAAGATACCGCGCGCCTCCCCAAGGGCGAGGCCCAAGAGGTAGAGGCAGGCGATAGAGCCGACGAAGGTCTTGGTGCTGGCGACCGCGATCTCTGGGCCGGCGTTGATAAGGAGGGAGTAATCGGCCTTGCGGGTGGCTTCAGAGCCGGCGACGTTGGTGATGGCGATCTGGAGGGCGCCCTTGGTCTTGGCCTCCGCCATGGCGACCAGGGTGTCTACCGTCTCCCCTGATTGGGTGACGGAGATGACGAGGGTGTTGGGGCCGAGGATGGCATCGCGGTAGCGGAACTCGGAGGCGTTTTCGACCTCGCAAGGGATGCGAGCCAGACGCTCGATCATGCGCCCGCCGATCTGGGCGGAGTGAAGGCTGGTGCCCATGCCGAGGAGGACGGCCCGATCTATAGCCCTGATCTGGGCTTGCTTGAAGGGGAAGCCGGGAAGGGCGACTTTTGAGGACTGGAAGTCTATGCGATCGCGGAGGGCTCTCATGAGCGTCTCGGGCTGTTCCATGATTTCCTTAAGCATGAAATGGCGGTAGGGGCCTTTGGCGACGGAGACAGGGTCGTGGGTGACAGGCTGTGGGTCTTTGCCGATGGCGGAGCCATCGAGCTTGAGGAAGCGAGCGGAGGAGCGCGTCAGGACGGCCATTTCGCCATCGTGGAGGTAGGCAGCCTCTTTTATCTGGGGGGCGATGGCGGCGAGATCACTGGCGAGGTACATCTCGCCCGAGGCGTAGCCGACGACGAGGCCGCCTGCGTGGCCGATGCGCACGCCGATTATCCTTCCCGGCTCCTTGGTGTTGATGGCGACGATGGCGTGCGCCCCGTGAAACTGCCGCGCGGCTTTGCGAACGGCCTCTTCGAAGCTATCGCCCTTGTCCATGAGACTCTGGACCAGGTGCGGGATGACCTCTGAATCGGTCTGGGACTTGAAGTGGTGGCCTTCGGCTTGGAGGCGCTCTTTAATCTCGCGGTAGTTTTCGACGATGCCGTTGTGGACGACGGCGATGTTGCCGCGATGATCCGTGTGCGGGTGGGCGTTCTCCTGGTTGGGCTTGCCGTGGGTGGCCCAGCGGGTGTGGCCGATGCCGAGGGTGCTTTGGCCGGGGTTCCCCATGACGGCGATGAGCTGACTGAGCTTCCCTTCGCCTTTGCGGATGACCAGTTCGCCGTTCGGCTCGATGACGGCGACACCCGAGCTGTCATAGCCCCGGTATTCCAGGCGCTTGAGGCCGTTCAGGATGATAGGGACGGCGAGCTTATCGCCCGCGTAACCGATAATGCCGCACATGGACTCCCCTCAAAGCCGATGTGATGCGCAGGGCGGGACTAGGAGCATGATACAGCACCCCAGCCACAATTTTGCATAGGTCAGGGCTGCTTGCCGGAAGAAAGGGGGTATGCGCCCCGATTCTCAGGAGGGAGAAGGGCCGCGATGCGCTCCATGATCATATCGGAGAGGGCTGTGACCTGGGCTTTCCCGAGGTTCCCTTCCAGTTGCGGGAGGGTGAAGGCTTGGCCGATGGTGACCTGTATCCTGTGGCGCTTGAGCAGGCTTAGAGGGGACTTGATCTTGTTGGTGCCGGTGATGGCGACGGGGAGGATCGGCGCGCCTGTCCTGATTGCCACGGCGGCAACGCCGGGTTTGGGGCGGGCCAGCCCGCTTTTGGAGCGGCTACCCTCCGGGAACATGCCGACCGCGCCATCACGGGCCAGGGTGGCGACGATTTCCTCGAGCGTGCTTTTGGCGATGCCTTCCCTGTTTACGGGAATGGCGTCGCAGCCGCGCACGATGAGGGCCGTGAGGGGGTGGCGAAAGAGCTCCACCTTCGCGACGGTCCTGACGCGCCGGGGGATCGCCGTGCCGATGACATGCGGATCGTAGTTGCTGATGTGGTTGGCGACGACGATGAGGGGGCCGCGCGGCGGGACGTTCTCCTTGCCGGTGATGCTGAAGCGGGCGAAGCAGAAGAGAAGGGTGCGGACCATTATCAGAAACGAGCGATAGTAAGGGGGCACGTAGAAGCGCTTCATGGACGGACCGCCAGGGCGCAGATGGCGTCCACGACTTGGTCAATGGAGAGTCCATCGGTGTTGAGGTGGCTGGCGTCAGAGGCGGGCTTGAGGGGGGATGTGGCGCGTTCGCTATCGAGCCTATCGCGGCGTTTGAGGTCGTCCAGGACGGCTTGATAGTCCACGCGCTCGCCGCGCCGGCGGCGCTCCTCGAAGCGACGCCGGGCGCGCTCTTCGGCGGAGGCGACGAGGTAGAACTTGAGCGGCGCATCCGGGAGGACGACGGTGCCGATATCGCGGCCGATCATGACGATGCGGCCGGCCTTCGCCATCCGGCGCTGCTTTTCGACCATGGCCTTTCGCACGCCGGGAACGGCGGAGACTTGGGAGACGGCGCGGTCTACGGCGGGGGCGACAAGGGCTTTAGTGATATCACGGCCATCGAGATAAACATGAGGCGGCGCTCCATCCGGGCCGATCTCGCCCAGGCGCAGGGGCAGTGTTTCGGCGACGCGGGCCAATGCCGCCGCATCCTCCAGGGATACTTCGCGCTCCAGCGCCGCGAGGGTGACGGAGCGGTACATGACGCCGGTATCCAGGAATCGGTAGCCGAGGCGGGCGGCGACGCGCAGGCCGACGGTGGATTTACCGGAGGCGACGGGGCCGTCTATGGCGATGACGGAGAGGGACGATGTAGCGGCCTGGCGAGGGGGAGACATCGCAGAGAATTATAGCGGAGGGCGCGGCACCATATCAGGCTGGGGCGCCACGCCCCGCTCCTCCGCCGGATAGCGGCAAGGGCTACCGATTCAGCCAGACACGCTCCATGCGATGGAACGAGCTGGCCAAGAAGGGCCGCTCCAGCTCGATATCCTCGAGATGCGCCGCCGCCGCCCAGACGACGGAGACGCTGATGAGGGGCGAGACCCAGAGCCGATCATACATCGCGCGCTGGAGCTGCTCCAAGAGCCCCTTGCGTTGCGCCGGGTCAACGGTGGTTTCTTGGGCTGCGATGAGACGTGTCACGTCCGGGTCTTCCCACTTGCTGTAGTTACGGGCGGCGCCTGGAGCGATCATCAAAAGGAGGAGGCCGTTAGGATCGTCCTCTACGGCACCGGAAGGACTCAGATAGAGTTGGAAATTGTTCTGAGAGACGGCTTGGTTTAGGGCGGCCGAAGCCTGGAGCTGGAGACGGATCTTGACGCCCGCGTTTATGAGGACGTTTGCAAGCGCTTCGCCTAGATCGGCATACGTGGGAGTGACCGCCAGGAGGTCAAAGGTCGTACCGGCGAGGTCAACACCCGCCGCGGCGAAGAGCGCCCGGGCCTCTTGCATGTCCGCGCTCTTTGGCTCGCGGAAGCCGGGAACCTTGAGTATCTCCTCTTTAGGCAGGCCCCATTGACCGCCCTGTTCCGGGCCGAGGAGATAGCCCGGCGGGTAAAAGCCGGAGTTATCGCGATAGAGCTTGTTCAACTGCACACGGTCAATGATCATGCTGAGCGCCTTCCGGACGCGCGCATCATTAGAGGGGGCCTTGTTGCTGAATTGCAGATTGGCTACGTTCGGGCTTGCGAAGGCGACTTTTACGTTCGGCACGTCTCGCTTGACCTCATTGATCTGATCTACGATGAGGTCGGTGCCGTAACCGCAGGCGCAGTTGATATTGCCGGAGCGGAATGCGGCCAGGGTCGCGAGCTGGTCCTGGATGAAGAAGATCTGAATGCGGTCGGCGAAGGGAAGCTGCTGGCCGGCGGCGTTCTTCTTGAAGTAGGCGGGATTGCGTTCCATCTCTCGGGAGATGCCGCGCTTCCACTCTTTCACCTTATACGGCCCGGTCCCCGCGGGGTTCTGCGCCCAATCGGCCGCTTTCTCCGGGAATGGGATGTGGGCTGGATACATGAGGATGTAGGGCGCTGCGAGTCCTCCGAGGAAGGAGGCGCTCACCTGCTTGAGATCCAGGCGGAGGGTCGCTTCGTCAACGGCGACGACCCGCGTGAGGGCCGAGAGGCGCGACTGGTTGAAGCTGAGCTGGGGGTCAGTTCCGAACGCCGCACGGTCAAGGCTGTATTTCGCATCCGCGGCGGTGAACAGCTTGCCATCCGTCCAGGTGACGCCCCGCCGCAGAGCAAGGGTCAGCACACGACCGCCATCGGAGTATTCCCACCGCTCCGCCAGGTCAGGCTCGACGATACGCGGCGTCTTGGAGTTGAGGTGTATGAGATTGTTCAGCGCATTTTGGAGCCATATCACTGCAGCAGCGCCGGATGTGTTGTTACTATCGGAGGTGTCCAGAAGTGAAGTTGTTGAGACGCGCATGGTAAGAGTGCCGCCGTATTTCGCCAGCCGTGGTGTAGGCGTCGGCACAGAGGTAGGCGTCGGCGATGGGACGGGAGTGGGCGTTGAGGCCACGGCGGGCGACTGGGTGGGTGCGATGGCAGCCGTCCGGGCTGGCTGGCTGGGAGTCTGGGTTGGCGATGTGGTTGGCTGGGGCTCGTCACCGCCACAAGCAGCCACAATCAGGGTGAGAAGAATGAAGAGTCCCGCGGCAACTGTAAGTGTCTTTAGCTTCAATCCCATTGCCTCCTCCTCCAACTATCCTGCAGCTATGAGCACTTCGCTGAGTAGCCACGTTATATACCTGGTTGAAGCACAAGTCAACACTACCCGCTTTTCGTCATTCCAGAGAAGTTTTGCTGTCGCTGTGCAAGAAAATGTCGCCGAGGAGGCCAGCAAGAACGAATTGCCTTCGACCCAGCCTTCAATGCTACCCGTGGGGCGTGGTCCCGATGAGCCTTCGATTGACGAGGTCGTTGAATGCCGGCGCGGAAAGGCCGAGGAGATCCCGATAGGTCCAGGCGTTCTCCTGACCCAGCTCGCATGGAGCGCGGACGGTCCGTGAGGGCGCGGGCGAGGTTTTCCAGTAGTAGCCGGGGTAGAGGTGTGAGCCGGTATCGCGGTGGCGAAGCGGGAGGAGGAAGCCGCGTTCCTTGATGTGTGCGCTTTCGATGACGTCACGCTCGTTCATGACGACGCCGGCCGGGATGCCGTGCTGCTGGAGCAGAGCCATCGTTTCATGGGCGTCACGGGTTGCGGTCCACGAGGCGAGGAGGCGATCGAGGGACTCGCGGCTGCGCAGTCTGCCGAAGGCGCTCTGCAGCGACGGGTCTTGCGCCCAGGCGGGATCGCCCATAGCTTGGCGAAGGTTTCGCCAATCGGCATCGTGGCGGATGGTGATGACGATCCAGCGGTCGTCGCCGCTGCAGGGGTAGCAGCCGTGGGGAGCCATCGAAGCGTGGGCGTTGCCTTGGGGCGTGCGCTCGCGGGCGTTCAGCAGAGCATCGAGGAAGCTTGGGGTGAGCAGGCTCACGACGGCATCGCTGAGGGAGACGTCTATGAGCCGGCCTTTACCGGTTTGGGCGCGCTGGGCCAAGGCAGAGATGGCACCGAGGGCGGCGGCCATGGAGCCTGCGGCATCGGCGAAGGCGACGTTGTCTTTGAACATCAGGTCCACGCCGGGATGGCCGCGCAGGGCGGTGAAGCTGGCATGAGCTTCCGCCTCCGCCCCGAGGCCACGGGCATGCTTGGCCTTTCCCGTGTGGCCGAAGGCGGCGATGCGGACGACGACGAGATCGGGCTTCACCCTGCGGAGTCGTTCAAAGGTGAGGCCGAGCGCATCTAGAGAGTCGGGGGCGAGGTTGACGATGAGAACGTCGCTGGCGCGAAGGAGGGCATCAAATGCGTCGCGGCCTTCAGGCTCGGTGAGCTCCAGCGTGACGCTGCGCTTATCTTTGCCGTGGACCTGGAAGACGACGCAGCGGTTCCAGGGCCGCTCGCCAGCCTCCCAGTTGGGGTAGGCGAAGTAGAACTCGCCTCCGGCGCGGAGGCTGTTGACGAGAGCCGGGTTTGGAGCGATGACGGGGCCGCGGCCGCCCAGGAGGTTGCGCGTGGATTCGACGCGGACGACTTCGGCGCCCCAATCGGCGAGGAGGGCGCTGGTGAAGGGGCCGGCCCAAACGGTGGTGAGCTCGACGACGCGGATGTTTCGCAAGGGGAGCGCGTAGGGTTGTGTAGACATCAGACGGCTCCCGCCTGGCGAAGGCGAGCCAGCTGGTAGGCGGAAAGCCCGAGGAGCCCAGTGTAGATTTCCTGATTGTGTTCGCCGAGGCGCGGCGCGCGGGTGTGCCGCCAGTAGCCCTTGGGCGCTTCGAAGGGCGGCGTGCAAAGGATCGAGTCCGAAAACGATGCGCTCAGAGCGCGGGCGATGTCCACCGGAGTGCGAACGGGCGCGAAGGGGACTTTGTGGCGCAGGGCGGCGTCCCAGACCTGACCACGGGTGCGCATGCTAAGCCACTGCCAGAGGGCCTCTTCTATCCGGGAGCGGCTCGCTTCGGTCTTCGCTTCGGCGGCGCTTGGGATCGGGGCGCTGGAGCCCTCGCCAAGCATGGCAAGCAGCCTGGGAAGGCGGGGGCCGCCGGCATGGATGCTGACGTAGCCATCCTTGCAGCGACGGATGCCGTGGCCGACGCGGAGTTCCCCCAAGGCGCGGCGTTTCATCATGAGTTCGCCGGTGTATTGGTAGGCGAGGAGGGCTGCGGAGCGGCGATCGGCACTGGCGAGGTAGGTCTCCATGACGGAGAGATCGAGATGAAGTGGCTGACCGCCTCCGGGCTGGACGAAGAGCACGCCGAAGAGAGGCGCGGCGATGGCGACGGCCGCGGCGGAGCCTGCGTAGAGCTCCATGACGTGCTCGGGGTATTTGTACGGCTCCCTATCCGAAGTACCGTTGCCGATGACAGGGCCGCCCATAGCTTCCAGGACGCCTTCCGTGGCGGCGTAGGAGGCGTACGGCCCCACCTGGCCGAAGGGTGTGATGGAGACGAGGATGACGGAGGGGTTCAGGGAGGAGAGACGGTGAAAGCCGAGACCGAGATCGGCCAGTCGGCCTGGGGAGAAGTCTTCGATGATGACGTGGGCCCAGCGCGCGAGGGCGGCGACGAGTGAGCGGCCTGTGGCGCTTTCCAGATCCGCAGTGATGCCGCGCTTGTTGCTATTGAGGTAGTGGAAGAGCGCTCCTGTTTCGGCATCGGGCGTGTCGCCGGGGAATGGGCCGATGGCTCGGGCAGGATCGCCGTCCGGCGGCGATTCGACCTTGATGACGGGCGCGCCAAGATCGGCGAGGAGCTTGGCGGCGTACGGCCCGGTGACGCCCCTGGTGAGATCGAGGATGCGCGCGGCTGCGAAGGGCTGCATGGTCCCCTGGCGGCGCACGGGGCTAGGTGTTGGTGTACGGGTCTACGTACTCGCGGCCGAGGATATCGCGCGCCAGCACCATTGTATGCATTTCATCGGTGCCGCCGACGATGCGGGCAGTGCGCACCCAGCGGTAGAAGCGGGCGATGGGCAGTTCCAGGGTAAGGCCGATGCCGCCCATGATCTGCATGGCGTGATCCAGGCAGTGGTGGCCCCAGCGGGCGGCGATGAGCTTGATGAGGGAGGCATCCTCGCGGAGGTCTTTTCCCTCGTCGGCATCCTTGGCGGCCTGGTAGGAGAGGGAGCGCAGGGCGAGGATATCAATGTGCATCTCCACGAGCTTGTGCTGGATGGCCTGGCGCGTGGCGATGGGCTTGCCGAAGCTGTGGCGGCGCTTGGCCCAGTCCACGCAGATATCGAAGGCGCGCTGCATCTGGCCCAGGGAGGTGCCGCCACGGATGAGGCGATAATCGGTGAGCCATTTCTGGCCGAGTTGGAAGCCGCGGCCGATGCCGCCGAGGATGTGCTTCTCCGGCACTTCGACGTTCTCCAGGAAGAGCTCGTAGGTGGCGCGCTTGGGCGTGCGGCGGTACTGCCAGGTGGGGATCTCGCGGTAGGAGATGCCGGGCGTGCCTTTCTCCACGAGGAACATGGTGATGCCGTGCTGGCGTTTGGCCCTATCCGTGACGGCGGGAAGCTGCCAGAAGTCGCAGGCGCCGGAGTAGCTGGTGAACATCTTGCGGCCGTTGATGACCCACGTATCGCCGCGCTTCACGGCATGGGTTTTCATGGAGTTCCCGGGATCGGAGCCGGAATCGGGCTCCGTCTGGGCGAAGGCGCTGAGCTTTTCGCCGCGCAGGACGGGGTAGAGGAAGCGCTCCTGCTGGTAGGCATTAGCTTCGAAGAGGCTGGGGATGATTTCGGCTTGGGGAAGGATGACGGCGGAATAGTAGAGCTCTTCGCGGACGACCAGGTTGGCGAGGTAGCCCTGGCCGCCGCCGCCGAAGTTCTTGGGGATATGGGCGTCCCACAGCCCGGACTCTTTGGCGATCTTGGTAAGGTGCGCCTCATCCTCCGGGAAGTACTCTTCGTACATGTCCAGGGGAAGGTACTTGGATTCGAGGGGCATGCACTCTTTGCGGACGACGTCCCTGGTGAGGGTCTGCAATGCCTTTACATCTTGAGGCAGGGAAAATTCCACACGTTCCTCCTACGAGACCCGCGCGTCTGCGTTGCGCGAGGGCGCAATCGTCCGGCTCACTCGCCCTTGAAGCGCGGCTCGCGCTTCTCCACGAAGGAGCGGATGCCTTCGAGGCGGTCTTCGCTCTGGAAGGCGACGCGCAAGGTGAGCGATTCGTACTGGACGAAAGAGTCGAGGTCTTGGCGCAGGCCCATATAGATGGCGCGCTTGGCCATGGCGAGGGCGATGGGCGGACCCTTGGCAAGCTGGAGGGCGATCTCGTGGGTTTTGGCTTTCAGTTCGCTGTGGGGCACGAGGATGTTGATGAGGCCGGCCTCTTTCGCCTCTTTAGCGTCGAAGATCTTCCCGAGGAAGACCATCTCGAAGACCTTGGGCAGAGGCATGATCTGCGGCAGGAGATAGCCGCCCTGGGCCTCCGGCGGGAGGCCGCGAGCGACCCAGAGGGCGCCGAAGCGGGCCTGCTCTGAGGCGATGCGGATCTGGGCCGCCGCCGCCAGGGAGAGGCCCCAGCCGACGGCAGGGCCGTTGACGGAGGCGATGACGGGCTGGGGGATCTTGCGGATGGCGAAGGTGAAGCTGTCTTCCGGGGTGCGGGGCATGAAGCGTTTGCGGAGACCGGGGACGTCTTGCGGCGTGCCTTTCATGTCCTGGCCGGAAGAGAAGCCGCGGCCGGCGCCCGTGATGACGAGGACGCGGGAGTCCAAATCTTCGCCGACTTCCAAGATAGCCTTGGGAACTTCGGCGACCATCTTGTGGCTGGCGGCGTTGAGGCGATCGGGACGGTTGAGGGTGAGGGTGGTAATGCCATTCCCATCGCGCTCAAGGAGGAGTGTTTCGTAGGTGGAATAAGCCATGTGTGCCTTTTCTATACGGTGGTATCGGCCTTGTTCGGCTAGCGCTCCACGTAGACTTGCTCCCAACGATACCAGGGGGAGAAGAGGAAGGGGAGCGAGGGGTAGTTCTTCACCCAGGGCATGTGGCCCATATAGCCGAAGCGGTAGAACTCGGGGATGATGAAGTTATCTTGCAGGATGATTTCCTGGAACTCGGCGAGGAGCTGTCTCCGGCGCGAGGTGTCCAGGGTGCGGTCCTGTTCGGTGTAAAGGGCGTCCAGCCTGGGATTGGACCATTTGCCGTAGTTCTGGCCGCCGCCGGTGAGGACCCAGAGCGAAGGGTAGTCCGAAGGGTCATCAAAGCTGATGGCCTGGGCGCGGGCGGCGAAGTCGAACTCGCCGCGAAGGAGCTTGGGCACGAGATTGGCGCGATCAACAAGGTCGAGCTTGGTCTTGAAGCCCATGGCGGCGAAGCTGCGCTCGACGATCTCGCCGTAGAGCCCATCGCCGCCCTGAGCCGCGAGGATGCTGACGGTGATATCGCCGGGGACGACGCCGGCCTGGGTAAGGAGCTGACGGGCGCGGGCGCGATCGGCTGTCTTGTCTTCCGAGAAGCCGGGCCTGGCAAGGATGTCCCTGGAGGCGAGGCCCCACTGGCCGCCGAGCTCGGGAGGCATGAGGGGGGATGCGGCGCGATCACCGAGGCCCTTGAGCCAGCCGTCAATGATTTCCTGGCGATTGATGGCGAGGGAGATAGCCTGGCGGACGGAGGGATATGACCAGGGAGCCTTTTGCGCAGGGTGCAGGAAGTAGAGGCCGATGTTTACCTTTTTGGTGACGAACCTCTGCTCGCGCTGGAGGTCTTGGTAGGAAATCTCAATGGCGCTGGTATCGAAGTTCGAAGCATCGAGACGCCCGGCGCGGAAGGCGGCGACGGAGAGGGTGGTATCGGCGATGACGGCGAACTGGATGGCATCGGCGTAGGGCAGGCCGGAGACGTGGTAGGCATCGTTGCGGACGAACTCCATCGTGGTGGCGGTGGAGCCCTTGTATTTGTATGGCCCAGTGCCGATGGGTGACTTTTTCCAGGTCTCCAACTGTTCGGGGAAGGGAATGGCCGCAGGATAGATGAGGACGCCAGCCATGCCGATGCCCTGGAGGAAGGCGTTGCTGGGAGCATTGAGCTTCACGACGATGGTGAGGTCGTCCGGGGTGTCAATAGCCTGGACGGCGGCGACGCGGGCCTGGTAGTAGGTCATAGTGGGGGCGCGCGGCTTCCAGGCACGGGTGAGGTTATAGGCGACGTCCTTTGAGGTGAGGGCGGAGCCATCGTGGAACTTCACACCCTGGCGCAGACGGAAGGTGACGGTATCGCCTGCGCTGCTGACCTGCCAGCTTTGGGCAAGGTCGCCGGTAAGGCTGAAGCCATCGCCATAGGGATCGGGCCAGACGAGGTTGTTGAGCATGGGGCCGAGGTTGTGGAGGTCCACCTGGCCGACGGTGTCATAAGTGTCCCAAGAGCGCGGGAGGTTGAGCACGCGGAGGTTCAACGTTCCGCCGCGCTTGCCATCGAGGCGCTTGGGAACCTGGGGGTTCGGCGTGGCGGTGGGGGCTTCATCGCCGCCGCAGGCGGTGATGACCAGAATGGCAACGAGCGCAAGGAGCACAAAGCCGAAGCCTCTCTTGAACAGTTTGGTCATACGCCCCTCTATGTGAACAATCGTTCATCTGCAGCGAGGTAGTTATAGCGTCACCCTTGGGATGTGTCAATGCCGGACGGCCCCGAATCTGAAGCTGGACCACTTCAGTACCTAAGGCGAACCCCCGGAGTGACGGAGAGGCACAGCCGTGCGCTATACTGCTGTACCTTCACGATGCGCACAACGTCGTCACTGCGGGGAAGGGCCATGAAGCGCCAAGCTGTTGCTATGAACGGCCATTCATCGAACGGCCGACGCGTGGAAATTTTCGAGAAGGCCGCACGGCAGTTCCGGGAGAAGAGCTATGCGGCGACGAGCATGGCGGACATCGCCGCCGTCGTCGGCATGCGGAAGGGCGGCCTGTACAACCACATCTCCAGCAAGCAGGAGATACTCGAGCACGTTGCAGGGATCGCTATTGCCTATCTGAAAAGGACGACGGGCGAGATGCAGGCGATCGGGGCGACCGACCCAGAGCGACTTATCGCTCACGGCATCAGGCGACGAGTCGAGTTTGCTTGCGAGCATGCTGATGTGATTGCCGTGCTCACGAAGGACAGACATCACCTTGCTCCTGGACAGCTCCAGGCGGTGACGACGTTGCACCGCAGGTTTCGCAGGTTGATCCGTGAGGCGATTGTCGTGGGTATCACGAGGAGGGCATTCGCGCCCACGAACCCCGGAGTCGCGACGCATTCAATCATGGGGATGACGAACTGGGTCTATGAGTGGTATGACCCCGGCGGCTCGCTGACGCCGCAGGAGCTGGGCGAGCAGCTTTCGCGGCTGTTTCTCAACGGCCTGAGGGCGCGGCGCTAGAGCAGGCGGGAGGCGCCATCCTTCAGGAGTGTTGTGGCGGTGTGATGGGCAAGGCGCGTCGGCTCTGGTAGTCGGTAGCCTTTGCCGCAGTTGAGGACCCATTCGACGGCTGTGGGCATATCTATATGGTGGCCCGGTGAGACGTAGACGGGAGAGATGCCATCGCGGGTGCGAACAGCCGAGCCGATGACCTCGCCTTTATCCATGAGCGGCGCTGTGGAGCCTTTGGCGTTGCTCAGTCTTCCATAGCGCCCCGTGAGGATGGACTCCGCGCAAACGATGGTTGGCGCATCCAGGAGCAGTCCTAGGTGGCAGGCGATGCCGAACCTTCGAGGGTGGGCAGTCCCCTGGCCGTCAACGATGATGAGGTCCGGCGTGAGCTTGAGCTGCTCGAAGGCTTTGAGGAGGATGGGTGTCTCCCGGAAGGAGAGAAATCCGGGAACGTAGGGAAAGGCGGGACGTTCGCGAGCGCTTGCGACCTCGACGACTTTCAGCCCTGGATAGGCCAGCACGACGACGACGGCACGGACTTCGCCGTCTTTGTCCACGCCGGAGACATCGGTCCCGGCGATGTGGGTGATGTGCGCGGGCAGGCGGTTGACCTTGCGCACTTTGGAAGCGAGATCGCGCTGAACGGCGACGGCCTGCTCAAGTGAGAGGTTCCAGGGATGCAGCGAGATGGAGCGCATGGAGGGGAGGATACCACGGCAGCCAGGGAGGAGCTACCGGTGACAGGAGAGGAAGTTGACGTATCTCTACTTGTTACTAACCCGTTACCGAAGCGTATCGCTTCCGCTACCGGCGGCGGCTATTCATTTCCGGGCGATGGCGGTACGTTAGGAAAGTAAAACCGACAGGGATCTACGGTATTTCAACGGCTTGCCTTATGTCGCAGGGGGCGACTTCGGTTGGCCGTAGGCGAAAGGGAAAATGGCACAGCCAGTGGAGGTAGCCCAGAGGTCGGGTGAAGGATCGCTTGGCCTGCGTTTGATAGGCGTGGCCATTGTCGTCGGAGGCCTTCTGGTCACCGCGATGGCGCTTGTTGTGCTGCCATCGCTCTCCTCTGACCTGCCCCCAGACTTTGTACCACTCGCTATGTTAGTCCGGCGGAACTGCTGAACGCCAGTCGTGGCAACATCGCCTCAGGCGCTGGCGGGCGGTAGCCGAGGGCGCTGTGGGGCCGGACCTCGTTGTAGATTCGCCTCCACTGTCCGAGGAGCACCTC
>VGPF01000012.1 GCA_016875535.1 Chloroflexota bacterium | reverse complement strand
GGGTCGCCGCCGTGACGCCCAACTCCCGGGACAGCGCGTCCAACTCTTCCCCATGCAGCAGCCGCATCACCGCTCCGCTCTTGCGCCGAGAGGAGAATCTCCCTCGCTCAACGCGGCCTCGATCAAGTGCTCCCTCGCCCTTTCCATCCATCATGGACACCTCCTTAGAGTTTGTGGCATCATGCCCCAATTCCGTGTCCAAGAAAATCCTAGGGCGGGGGAGCGCTCATCATCGTTCTCTTCGTCGTCCTCTACGGCAGCTCTCGCGTCATTGTGCTCGATGGTTTTCGCAGCCGTGAAGAAACGGAATCCAAGCGAGACATCGAACGGGTCATCGGCGTTTTCAACCGTTTCCTAGACAATATCAAGAACACGAACATTGATTGGGGCGCGTGGGATGAAGCGCTGAGCTTTGTGGAGGGTCAAAACCCGGACTTCATCAGCGCCAACCTGGTGAACGAGACCTACTTGCGCCTTGGGCTCAGCGTCATCGTCTACACTAACGCCGAAGCAAGCATCGTCTATAGCGGCGGTTTCAACCAGGACGATGGAATCCCGACCCAGGTACCGCAAGGCCTGAGGCCGCTGTTGGCCCCAGGCCAGCCGCTGGTCTCCCATACAGGCCTCAAGAGCGGCATCGCCGGACTTCTCTCTTTGCCGGAAGGGCCGATGCTCATCACTTCCCATCCCGTGCTGACAAGCACTGAGATGGGCCCGATACGGGGAGCCGTCATCTTCGGCCGCTTTGTGGACAAGGGCGTGGTGGCCAGCCTGAAGGAGACCACCCTCTTTAATGTCGAAGCGAGAAACGCCAAGAACCCCAGCCTGCCGGGGGACTTCCGCAAGGCTATCGAGCAGGCCGATGAGAAAGGGCTCTACACCAAGAAGGTCAGCTCGGATACCATCGGCGGCTATGCCGTGATCAACGATATTTCCGGCGCACCTGGTCTCATCCTCCGCGCTGATATCCCGCGCGGCGCCCTGGCCCAAGGCAACACCACTGTCCTCTTTGTCATCATCGCCCTTATCGCCAGCCTCTTCGTCTTCGGCTTCGTCGTTCTCGTCCTTCTCGACCGCCTCGTCCTCTCGCGCGTGGAGCGTCTCAGCAACGGCCTGCGCGAGATCGCCGTCAGTGGGAGCCCGTCCAGCCGCGTCACCGTCCCGGGAAGCGACGAAATCACCAGCGTCGGCACCGCCATCAACGATATGCTCGCAGCCATAGAGCGCTCCCAGGCCGAGCGCGCCCAGGCGCAAGAGGCCCTCCTTGAAAGCGAAGCCGTCAACCGCGCCATCCTCGTCGCCGTGCCGGACGTCCTCTTCCGCGCCAACCGGGAAGGCAGGACCCTTGCCTTCGCCGGCGCCAGGCAGTTCGAATCGCGCCTACCGAACACCCGCATCGTGGAGAAGGCGGGAAGCGACGTTATCCCGCCTGAGTACGTCGCCGATCATGTCCGCAATATCCAGATGACGCTCGATACCGGCTCCTCCCGAATCATGGAGTACCAATCGCTGGATAACAACCAGATCCACTGGTTCGAGGCGCGCTATGTGGTATGCCAGCGCGACGAGGGTCTGGTCATGGTGCGCGATATCACCGAGCGTAAACTTGCTCAGGAGCGGGAGGACGCCGCGCGCCTCAAGTTCCTGCGCGTCCTCTCTCATGAACTTAGGACCCCGCTCACCCCTGTCGCTGCATCGGCCGGTCTCCTGGAGGACGTGCTGGAGCCGGAGCCGGACTCCCAGGAAGGCAAGCTCCTCTCCAACATCAAGTCTGGCGCCGACGTTCTACGCCGCCGCATCGACGATATGCTCGATGTGGCCGCCTTCCAGGCGCGCACCCTGCCGCTAGACCTTGCTGAGATAGACACAAAGGTCTTGCTTACTGAGCTCTGCGACCTTCGCGATGCAGAGGCGAAACGCCGTGGCGAATCCACTCAACTTGAGATCCGCGATCCGCTGCCCAAGGTTACCGGCGATGGGCCGCGCCTGCGCCAAGTAGTCTCCACCCTGCTCTTGAACGCCATCAGGGCGAACCCCCCCCAGGCAAGCACATATCCGTCCAAGCCTTCGGGGACAACACCTTTGTCACCGTCCGCATCCGCGACCACGGAAAGACGATCTCTAAGGAGGGCCAGGCCAAGCTCTTTGAGCCCTATTTCGTAGCGGCGCAGGACCGGCAGGAACAGCAGGGGCTGGGGCTGGGCCTCTCCCTGGCACGCCAGATCATCGAGGCCCATGGCGGAAAGATCGGCGTGCAAAGCGCGGACGGAGAGGGTAATATCTTCTCGTTCAGTATCCCCATTGACGGGCCGGCAAAGGCTTAGAGGGAAATGCAGTGAAAGTCCTTGTCATCGAAGATACCCGGGAAGTCCTGGATATCATCACCCTTTGCCTCTCCGTGCGATGGCCGGATAGCAACCTGATTACCGCACAAAGCGGAGCGACCGGCCTGAACTTCTTCAAGACTGAGAACCCAGACCTCGTCCTGCTGGACCTCGGCCTGCCCGATATTGATGGCATGGACGTCCTGGAGCAGATCCGCAAGTCGTCCACCGTGCCTATCATCATCGTCACTGGCCGGGGCGAGGAGAAGTCCCGCGTCAAAGGCCTGGAGGGCGGCGCGGACGACTATATCGTCAAGCCATTCTCCCACAATGAGCTCCTAGCCCGCATCCGCGCTGTGATGCGCCGGGGCGCACGGAAAAACTCCATCGCCGATGACGGCGTTGTCAAGGGCAGCGGCATCTCCATTGATTTCGCAGGCCATATCCTCAAGGTGGACGGCCAGGAAGTCAGCCTTGCGCCCACGGAATGGAACCTCCTGGCCCATCTCGCCAGCCGCGATGGAAAGGTGGCCACCCACAAGGAATTGGCCGAGTCCGTCTGGGGCGTTGACCAGATGGACCCCGCCGCTATCAAGATGCCGTCCGCCGCCTCCGCCTCAAGCTCGGCGATGATGCCGTCCCACCAAAAATCATCCGCTCCCACCGCGGCGTCGGCTACAGCTTCGAGCTCGGCGGCGAAGCGCCCCACGCCCCGCCCGAATAGTCGCTCCCGCCTCCCGGAATGGAAACGGCCCCCGGCGATCGCCGGGGGCCGTTGTATATCCCGTCCAGCTGTGACTGAGGCTACTTTAAGCCGGCAAGGGTTGCTTGGACCGCCGCATAATCCGGCTCGATGCCCGGGTTCGGCGCGATCCACTTCATGCGCACTACGCCGCCCTTATCAATGACAAACACAGCGCGCGTGGCGGAGACATAGCCCTCCAGCCCGGCCAGGTTCTTGAACCCGGCCCCATACTGCTGGATCACCTGCTTGCCGAAATCGCTCAGCAAGGGAAAGCCGAGCTTATTCGCATCCGCCCACGCTTTCTGAGCGAATGGCGAATCCACTGTCACGCCAACCACCTGCGCATTCAAGCTGTTGAGCTGGGCGGCGCTGTCCCGGAAGGTGCAGGCCTCCTTGGTGCAAACGCCGGTGAAGGCACCGGGGAAGAACGCCAGAACCACATTCTTCCCCTTGAACTCGCTGAGCTTCCGCTGCTTCTTCGTCTCCGCATCGTACAGGCTGAAGTCCGGTGCGGGCTGTCCTACGTCCACTGACATGCAATCCTCCATCTAGAATGACGTCCGCCTCTGGCGGACGGTTGGGATCAACCGCGCAATTGTAGCATGAAGAGCCTCGCTCCCAACGCCCTACAAAGACCAGTGTTTACATTGCTGTAACGGCACATTTACGCGGCTGTAACATGCCGAGTTTATCTTGGAACTCAAATGCTTGCGCACAACTTTGTACCGCGAACCCTCATCCTGACACGCCAGCGCTGTCGCCATTGCCAAGGAACCCTTTGGCTGGAAGGCGATGAGTGGAAATGCTCCGCCTGCGGGCGGGCCCTGCAAGCACCCAAGGTGAGCCAACCTGCGCCTGAGGTATTTCAGGCAAACAGCCTGACGCGATTTGTACGGGAGTGCTGTGTTTCGAGCCCAGGGGCGTTCGTGCCCGCAGCGCGCCTCTATGCCGTCTATGAGCGGTGGTGCCGCAACCATGCGATGGAGCCCATCAGCCGCATCGCCTTCTCTCGCGCCCTCGCGCAGGCGGGATACACAAAGCACCGCACACGGCTGGCGCGATACTGGAACGGCATCCGCTGCCTAACCGTAGAAGAGCCTCAGGCTCTTCGGGCGTCGCTGGCGGCTCCCATCAGCCAGGCTGGCTAGCTTGGCTCCGTCCATTTTATGACGCCGCGCCCCTTCAGGTCGGCGATGGCCGATTGGCTATAGCCGATGGAGGCCATGATTTCCCGCGTGTGCTGGCCAAGGATCGGCGGCGCGAGCACCGCCTGCCCCGGCGTTTTGGAGAGCCTCGAGCCGATGCCCGTCTGCCACATCTTGCCGTAGGCGGCGTGAGGGTACTCTGCCACCCAGCCGTTCTCCCGCGCCTCCGGGCTCTTAGGCAGGTCAACCCCGTCATAGCCATAGTGGACCTTGGATATCTCGGCGGGAACACGCGCTGCATCAAGCGCCGCCAGCCATGCCTCTGCCGTGCGCGATTTGAAGGCCTGCTCCAGCAGTTGCGCCAGGGCCGCCGCATTGCGCCCGCGCGCCGACGCATCGGCAAAGCGGGCCTCTTTGGCGAGTCCCGGCTGGCCGATTGCTTTGCACAGCCCTTGCCACTCCTTCTCCTGCACTGCCGCAAGGCAGATCCAACCTTCGCGCGTCTCGTAGAGGCGGTAGAGCGGACCGAAGCCGTAGAGTTTGCTATCCAAATCAGGCCGCTTGGGCGTCCCTTTGCCGCCTAAGGAGACATCCGAGTGTATCCACAGCGCCGCGTCCAGCATCCGTGAGCCCACGAACTGCCCCTCGCCGGTGCGTTCGCGGTGGTACAGGGCCAAGAGCATGGACAGGCCCCCCATCATC
The DNA here is from genome assembly GCA_016875535.1 of Chloroflexota bacterium. Taxonomy (NCBI): domain Bacteria; kingdom Bacillati; phylum Chloroflexota; species Chloroflexota bacterium. The sequence goes on along the minus strand of VGPF01000012.1, from coordinate 46,251 downwards.
GCCTGCACGTAATCGCACAGGCCGCTCCGCAGCCAGGTCGTCGGCGGGTTGCCCTCGCCGGAGTCCCGGCGGAGCGCGCCCGTGTAGGCCTGCATGATCTGGTCCAGGCCGCCGCGTTCTGCCTTTGGCCCATCAAAGCCGAAGGGCACATTGTGGCAATAGATAACGTTCGGGTTGACCTTCTTGATCGTTTCGTAGTCCACCTTGAGCCGTTCGGCAACGCCCGGCCTCCAGTTGTGGTGGACGATGTCCGCCTCCGCCGCTAACGTATGCGCGATCTGCTGGCCCTCCGGAGAATAGAGGTCCACCGCGATGGCTCGCTTGCCGCGCTGGCAGCCGTAGAAGGCCCAGGCGTGGCGCATCGGGTCGCCGGTGGTGCGCTCCAGCTTGATAACGTTCGCGCCCAGATCGGCCAGGAGCTGCGGGCCAAGGGGGCCGGCAAGGAAATCGCCCATGTCCAGCACCTTCACGTGCTCCAAGGCCAGGCGGTTCATCTTGGCCCGCGGCGTCCCCTTTCCCGCGGACGGCTTTGCCGTTGGAGTAGAGGCCAAAACATTCGCCGTATGCTGGCCGGGCAGCGGTGCTGGGCCCTGCACCTTCGGAGGCGTCTTCCTCATCGTGAACGGCACGCCCACCTGCCGGATCTTGCCGTAACGTGGGTCGTTCACTTCGACGATGAACTTGTTATGTTGGATCTGGTCATCGGCAAAGGCCTCTTCCGATTTCTGCACAGGCAGCCAGATGCAGTCCGTCTTGGTGAAGATGTCTTCCAGCTCTTTCCAGGTCTTCTTCTTATACGCCTCGCACAGCTCCCAATAGATCTCCCGCTGGCGCGCGATGGGCACATCCAGCGGCACGTTCATATAGCCCTCTTTGAGGTCCAGGAGCTTGGCGAACTCATCCTTGAACCGCCGGGTGCCCATGCCGAAGAACCAGACGCCGTCCTTCGATTCATAGATCGTGGGAAGCCAGGGGATGCGCTCGCCGTTTACCCAGGATCCGGGGGAGTGCACCTGATAGCGCTCGGCGCCCCACCAGTTCATCGTGTAGTTCGCCATGGCGCCCAAGAAAAGCGAGGTCTCCACCAGTTGACCCTCGCCCATTCGCTCGCGCACGTCCAGCGCCGCCAGGGTGCCGTAGATCGCCATGAAAAAGGCCCCGATGTTCACATACGGCACGCCGATCATGATGGGGCCGGAGCGCTTCACGGAGGGCTGGCCTTCGCACAGCGGCTGCTCCGATTGGAAGCCCGTGCGCGCCTGTACCAGCGCCTCATAGCCAGGCCGGTCCGCCAGCCGGCCCGTGGAGCCGTAGCCCGTGATGCTCGTGTAGACCAATCGTGGGTTTCGGCGGCTCAGCCTCGCGTAGTCAATGCCCAGGCGCTTGGTGACGCCGGGGCGAAACGATTCCAGGACGATATCGGTCGTATCGGCCAGCCGCAGGAAATCGGCCAGGCCGGCCTTGGACTTGAGGTTGAGGTGAACGCTCTTCTTGCCGCGGTGCCAAGCGGTCTCGCCCGCCGGATAGGCGATGCGCGGGCCTCCGGGCGGGTCAACCTTGATGACCTCGGCGCCGTTATCGGCCATCATCATGCCCACAAGGGGGCCGGCCATGCCGTGGGTGAGATCGAGGACGCGAAGGCCGTGGAGCGCGCTTGGCATCGTGATGCCTCCAGTAGTGAAGGGAGCGCCGGGAAGATAGCATCGCCCCGGTAGTGTGTCAATTTCCTCCGTTGCTTCTTGACACCTGGCGGAAGCCGCCCATAGACTCGCCGCACACGCTATGCCAACAGCCCGCCACGCCCTCGATGGTCTTCGCGTCCTCTCCATCGGCCACACCTATCCCGGCCTCTACTGTATGGCCATCCTTCGAGATCTCGGCGCGCGCATCGTGCGCATCGAGCGTGTGGGCGAAGGGACCGTGGACCCCAAGTACGAGGGCCTGGGCGGCATGATTTCCACGGACTCCCTCAAGGCGGGAACCTCCGAGTGCCGCCTTGACTTGAAGCAGCCAAAAGGACGCGAGGTCTATCACCTCCTGGCCCGCAAGGCAGATGTCATCCTGGAGGGCTTCCGCCCTGATGTCGCGGACCGACTCGGCATCGGCTTCAAGTCCTTGGCAAGAAAAAACAAAAAACTCATCTACGCCGCCATCAGCGGTTACGGGCAACAAGGCGCCTGGCGGATGCGCCCGGGGCACGACCTCAACTACCTGGCCGATGCCGGCGTCCTGAACCTTAGCGGCGATCCGGGAGGCCCGCCCGCCACCGAAGGCGTCACCGTGGCCGATTGCACGGCAGGGCTCAACGCCGCTATCAACATCCTGGCGGCCATCCAGCTGCGCCAACGCACAGGCAAAGGCCAGTTCCTGGACCTCGCCATCGTGGACGGGCCGCTCTTCCTCATGGCGGCCGAGTTCGAGCACTCCTGGCGCACCGGCGATTCGCGCAACAAGGGCGCCATCCACTTCACCGGGCGCTACCCATGGTACGGCCTCTATGAGACCAAGGACGGCCGCCACCTCTCCGTCGGCGCTATCGAAGCAGGCTTCTACGCCAACCTCTGCCGCCTCATCGGCAGGCCGGACTTGGAGACCAAGCGCTTCGTCTCCAAGGACGAGCTTCCGGCCGTCCGTGGCGAGTTCGCCAAGGCGTTCAAACAAAAGACGCTGGAGGAATGGACGCGCCTATTTGAGGGGCAGGACGTCTGCATCTCTCCGGTGCTCACAACGGCAGAGACCCTCGCCTCGCCCCTGGGCAAGCGCATCGTGAGGCCGGGAGCGCCTAAGGGCGTCAAGCTCGTCCGATCGCCCGTGCGCGCGCCCCTCGCCAAACTGCAAGGGATACGTTTCACCTCTCAGGTTCTGCGAGAATATGGCTTCACCGCCGCAGAGGTCCGCGCACTCCAAGGAGCAGGCGCCGTTGGAAAAGATAGCTAAGCCGCAGACGCCTCTGGCCCTCGCCGGCTACCGAGTCCTGGACCTTACTGGGGAGATCGGCCATTACTGCGGCAAGATGCTCGGCGATATGGGGGCCGATGTCATCAAGATCGAGCCGCCCGGCGGCGATCCTGTCCGCTTCATCGGCCCCTACTACAAGGACCAGCGCGACCCCGACAAGAGCCTGCGCTGGTTCTCCGCCAACACCAGCAAGCGCGGCGTCACGCTGGACCTCTCCAAGCCACAAGGGCGGCGCATCATGGAAAAGCTCCTGCCCACAGCCCAGGTCATCGTCACCAGCTGGACGCGCAAGGAGGCCCAAGCCCTGGGCATGGACGAGGCGGCGGTCCGCAGGCGCTACCCCAACCTCATCTACACCTCCATCACCGGCTACGGGCTGGACGGCCCCTACGCCAACTATCGCTGGGCGGACATCACCGGCATGGCCCTTGGCGGCCTTATGTACCTCATGGGCGACCCGGACAGACCGCCCATCGTCTTCCGCGCCCCCCAGGCCTACTTCCACGCCAGCAGCCAGGGGGCGCTCGGCACGGCCCTCGCTCTCTACCACCGCACCCGCACCGGCATCGGCCAGCTGCTGGACGTCTCCATGCAAGAGGCCGTCACCTTCAACCTCAACGGCCCGGGCACCATCGTCAGCTGGTGGACCGTGGAGAAGAGCGGCATCCGGCGGGAGGGCGGCTCCCTCAACTTCCGCTTCATCAAGTGGCACGTCATGCTCCCTTGCAAGGACGGCTACACCGCCAATACCGGCGTCCTTGGCTGGGATAAGTTCCCGGTACTCCGCGACCTGATGGCCAAGGAGGGCGTGGCGGAAGACCTCCTGGACCCTAAATGGGAATCCGCCACCTCATTCCCCCCCGGGCCGGGACAGTGGCAATGCACCCAAGCCGAGCTGGACTACGTCTATGACGTCTTCACAAAATGGCAGATGCGCCACACTAAGGAAGAAATCCTGGAGCTGGCCGTCAAGCACGCCCTGCCCGTCTTTCCCGTCAACGCCTCGGACGATCTCCTGCACAGCAGGCAGCTGGAGGCGCGGGAGTACTGGATAGACGTGCCGCACCCGGAGCTGGGGACCACCATCCGGTACCCCGGCGGCCATGTGAAGCTCTCCGGCACGCCCATGCGCATCTCCCGCCGCGCCCCGCTCATCGGCGAGCACAATACCGAGATCTATCGCGACGAGCTCGGCATCAGCGAGAGCGAGCTTCGCGACCTGCGTGCGGCGAAGGTGCTCTGAAATGACCACGCCCCTGCCCTTCGAAGGCCTCAAAGTCATAGACTTCTCCTGGATCGGCGCAGGGCCCCTCACGGCGCAGTGGCTCGGCAACTTCGGCGCCACCGTCATCAAGGTGGAGCACCACCAGCGCTACGATATCCTGCGCAACTCGCCGCCCATCAAGGGCGGCAAGTTCAACGTCAACGGCAGCCACTACTTCGCCGCCTGCAACAACAACAAGCTCGGCATCACCGTGGACCTCAACACCCCCCAGGGCCTGGAAGTGGGCCGAAGGCTCGTGAAGTGGACCGATGTCATCGTGGAGAACTACATCCCCGGCACCATGAAAAAGTGGGGGCTGGACTACGAAGGGTCCCGCGCCATCAACCCCAGCGTCATCATGGTTAGCCTCACCCTCCAGGGGCAGACCGGCCCCCACGCCCAATCGCGCGGCTACGGGCCCATGATCATGGGCCTGGCCGGCATCGCCCAGCTCGGCGGCTGGCCCGATCGCCCTCCCGGCTGCGCCACCATCCCCTACCCGGACTGGCTCGCCCCCGTCTACACCACCTTCGCCCTCGCCGCCGCCCTCGATTACCGCCAGCGCACCGGCCAGGGCCAGTACATAGACGCCGCCCAGCTTGAAGGCACCATCCACTACCTGGGCGCATCCGTGCTGGACTACACCGTCAACGGGCGCGTCTGGAACCGCGAAGGCAATAAGCTCATGGAGACCGATGTCCCTTACGCCGCCCCCCACGGCGCCTACCCCTGCATCGGCGACGACGCCTGGTGCGCCATCGCCGTCTTCAACGATGCCGAGTGGGCCACGCTGGTGCGGCTCATGGGCGATCCTGCCTGGGCCAAGGACCAGCGCTTCGCCACGCACCAATCGCGCTGCCGCAACACAGAGGCCCTGGACGCGCACATCGGCGCATGGACCAAGGGCTATGCGCCCGTGCCGCTCATGGAGCTCCTGCAGGCCAACGGCATCACTGCCGGGGCCGTCCACAACCAGCAGGCCCTCTTTGAGGACAAGCAGCTCAACGCCCTTGGGCACTACCAGTGGCTTGAGCACCCCGTGATGGGCCGCTATCACGCCGAGCTTCCCGCCGCGCGCCTCTCCACGACGCCCGCCCAGCTCCGCCGCCACGCCCCGCTCCTAGGCGGGGATAACGACCATGTCTACCGCTCCATCTTGAGCTACACCCAGGAAGAGTACGACCTACTCCTCGCTGAAGGCATCGTCGGCTATTACGAGGCGACCTAGGCCGCCTTATCCCCTGGCCTCTTCCGTAGCCTGAAGACGAGCAAGTGTGGAAGGGGTCACTTGGCCTATCTAGAAAGTGGCGTCGGCTCTGGTCGGCAAAGCGTCCCTCCCTTCGTGTGCCATTCTGATGGCATGTGCTCATTCTTATGAGCTGTGCTCTTCTGAGAGCAACAAGAGGGATAAGAGGTCGAGTCCTTGAGATCTGTCCTCAGGCCGGACCTTCGGCCTCGATTACACATCGGGAGAGAGGTCTCCCTACGCCTTCGCCGCCTCCGGCTGGTGGCAGACGATGCTCCCCGCCGCCGCCATCTCCTCGATCGTCTCCTCGTCGTACCCCACCTCTTTGAGGATTGCCCTCGTATGCTCGCCCAGGTAGATGCTCGGCCCCCACGTCGGCGGCGTCTCCGAAAAGCTCCACGGCGGCCCGTGGCGAAAGTACTTCCCGCCCAGGCTTGGGTGGGAGGTCGGCACAAAGAATCCAGCCTCCTTCACCCACGGCGACACATTCAGCCACTTCCCGTGATCGAACTCCGCCACCTCCACGCACGGCACGTCCGCCGCGGTGAGCAGACGCTCCCACTCGGCCGCCGTCCGCGAGGCAAAGACTCGCTCTAACTCCTCGCCCAGCGCCGCGTCGTTCGCCCCTCGCGATTGCTCCGTCGCGAAGCGCGGGTCAGCCAGGAGCCGCTCGCAGCCCGCCACCTTCGCGAAGGCCCGCAGTTCGCTCTCCTTGGGGCAGGCCAAAAAGACCCAGCCCTGCCTAGTCCTATAGAGGCGGTACTGCGCCGAAAGGCCGTTCAGTTGCTCGTCGGGCACGGGGCGCTCAGGCTTTCCCTTGTACGAAAGCCCGTCGTCCGCGTTCACAAAAAGGTTGCCCCCCAGCATAGAGGTCTCCACATACTGCCCCTCTCCCGTCATGCGCTGGTGATAGAGCGCCAGCATCGTCGCCGAAGCCGTGGCCAGCGCCGCCGTCGGGTCTGGATTCGATTCGTTCGCCCGGCGCAGGATATTGCTCTTCTCCTGGATATCGCTCAGGTTATTGCCCTTTGATGTGGGATAGGCTTTGCCCAGCGCGTAGCGCGGGCCGCCTGTGATCGCCCCTGCGATAGGGTGAAAACCCGTCCGGTGCGAGTGCGGCCCGGTGGAGCCATACGCCCCGGCATAGACGTAGACGATGTTCGGCTTAATCTTCCGCGCGCTCTCATAATCTATCCCCAGCCGTAGCGGCGCACCGGGGCGGTAGTTGTGGATCAGCACGTCCGCCTTCGCGATAAGCCGCTCCATCGCCCGGCGCGCCCTCGGCGACTTGATGTCTATCGCCAGCGCCTCTTTCCCCTGGAGCGTCTTGCACATCCTGGGCCAGCCGATGGCCCGGTACAGATCGCCCGTCACCGGCTCCACCTTGATGACCCGCGCCCCAAGGTCTGAAAGGAGGCAGGTCACGACGGGCGTGGCGATGAATGAGGCGAACTCCAGGACAGTGACGCCGCTCAGCGGATGTTTCGGCACGCCGCCTCCCCTTGCCGCTATGCGCCGCGCGGGCTGAGCTGCCCGCAGCAGCTCCTGGTCCTGCCCCACCTCCGGCGCGGGCCTTGCAGGCGTTAGCGGCGTTGCCGTCAGCCTGCCGATGGGCCCCAGCTGCGTCGTCGCCCCCACTCGCGGGTCCGCAATCTGCACCGTGTTGCCGTTATGGATCGCCTGCGGGTGCTGCATCCCCTCCTGCGTCGTGCGGAACGGCTCGCACGCCACGTCCGACCTCATAAAGATGCCCATCCACTCGTCCCGCGTCTTTTCCAGGATCTTTTCCAGGCATGCCCGCTGGACCTCTGCCTCGCGCTTCGGGTCGGTGAAGTTCGGCATCGTCTTGTAGCGCTCGTCCTTCAGCATCCACTCCAGGCCGAGGACACGCATGTAGTTCCACATCGTATCCACCGTCAGGTTGGCTAGCTGCAGCCAGTAGCCGTCTTTGGTCAGCGCCGTCATGTACGGCGGGATCGGCCCGCCGGCATAGCCCCGACGGAACGGCGCCGCCCCTTGCCCCTCTAGCTGGGCCGCGATCCAGCTCGTCAGGTCAAAGGTCATCAGCGCCTGCACCATGCTCGTCGTCACCCGCTGGCCGCGCCCTGTCTGCCCCCGCACGATGAGCGCCGCCAACGTGCCCTGCACCGCCAGCATCGCCGCCCCGTACCCGGCAATGGGCAGCGCCGAATAGTTCGGCCCGTCCTTCTCGATGATGCCCCACACCTGGTCCATCCGGCCCGCCGTGGCATGGATGATGTGCTCGTAGCCCTTTACATTCGCCAGAGGCCCCTTCTCGCCGAAGCCCGTGATACTGCAATAGACCAGCCCCGGATTCTCCTTCGCCAGCGCCTCATAGCCGATGCCCAGCCGTTTCGCCACCCCCGGCCTGAACGACTCAATGACCGCGTCCGCGCTCGCCGCCAGCCGCTTCGCGTCGGCCTGCCCCTGCGCCGATTTCAGGTCAAGGACAACGCTCTTCTTCCCCCGATGCCACATGATGGAGGCATACTGCCTCCGCGTCGGGTCGCCTCCCGGCGGCTCCACCTTCACCACCTCCGCTCCCGCATCGGCCAGCACCATCGTCGCCAGCGCGCCGGGGAAGGCGCTCGTGAAGTCAACAATCCGAAGGCCTTGGCAGGGGCCGGACATACGCGTCTTGCTCCTGTGGAAATTGGCGGGAGTATAGCATGGTGAACCTGTCCCGCAATCGTAATCGTGCGCGTGGTATCATGCCCCCATGGACCTCTCTGAACTTGAGCGCCTGCTCAACCGGCGGTCCCGTGTCCGTATCCCCAGCGAAGGCCGCCCCATCGCCGCCGTCCTCATCGGCCTCTTCGGCCCGCCGCCCGATTACAAGATCGTCTACACCGTCCGCACCTCCCACGTCGAGCACCACAAGGGCGAGATCTCCTTCCCCGGCGGCGGCAAAGACCCGGAAGATGCCACGCTTGTGGAGACGGCCCTTCGCGAAAGCTTCGAAGAGGTCGGAATCGAGCCCGACGACATCACCGTCCTCGGCCTCATGGACGATATCGTGACGCGGAGCAAGTTCGTCGTCACCCCCGTCGTCGCCCGCATCCAGCGCGACCCCTACCCCTTCATCCCCCAGGCCCGCGAGGTGGACAAGGTCCTCGAAGTCCCCCTCTCTCACCTGCGCGACCCGCGCAACCTTGCCCCTCACCCCGACGACCCGACGGGCCAGCGCATCAAGATTCAGTCCTACCGCTTCGGCGAGCACATGATCTGGGGCGCAACCGCCCACATGACCAATCGCTTTCTTGACCTGCTCAAGCCGCTCTTCTAGTGGGAGAATCCCATGGGCAAACTGCACCCCGTCCTCGATGAACGATTGGCCGCCTTCATCCGCCGCCAGAAGCTCTTCTTCGTCGCCACCGCGCCTCTCTCCGGCCAGGGCCACATCAACCTCTCGCCCAAAGGCCTCGATACCTTCGCCATCCTGGACGATACAACCGTCGCCTACCTCGATCTCCCCGGCAGCGGCGCGGAGACCATCGCCCACCTCAAAGAGAACGGGCGCATCGTCATCATGCTCTGCGCCTTTGATGGCCCACCCAACATCGTTCGCCTCCACGGCCGCGGCGAGGTCGTCGAGCCTTCCTCCCCCGACTTCCAGAGCCTCCTCGCCCGCTTCCCCCGCCTTGATGGCGTCCGCTCCATCATCCGCGTCCGCCTCCACCGTATCTCGGACTCCTGCGGCTATGGCGTCCCCCTCTTCACCTACGCCGGCGAGCGCAAACAGCTCGTCCAGTGGGTGGAGCGCAAAGGCCCCGAGGGCATCCGCGACTATCAACGGAAGAACAACGTCCAGAGCATAGACGGCCTCGCCGGACTCTCAGATGGGAACGCCTGATGCCCGTAGACCCAGCCATCCTCAGAGCCCTCGAGGGCACAAAGATCGTGGACATCACCACCATCGGCCGGAAGAGCGGCAAGCCAAGGCGCATCGAGATATGGACCCACATGCGCGATGGCAAGCTCTACATCACCGGGCCGCCCGGCAAGCGCGATTGGTACGCCAACATGCTCAAGAACCAGGAGATGACCCTGCACGTCAAAAAGAAGGCCAAGGCCGATCTTCCCGCCCGCGCCCGCCCCATCCTCGAGAAGAAAGAGCGCCTCGCCGTTCTCTCGAAATTCACGGATAACGAGCTGGGCGATGGCCCGGTGAAGAAGTGGATCAAGAGCTGTCCCCTCGTCGAAGTCGTCCTCCTCGGTCGCTGACTCCCGATGCTCCTCGCCATCCTCCTCCCGCTCGTCCTCCTCCTGGTCGCCCTCGCCCTTTACGCCCGCCTCGTGGAGCCCAACCGGCTCCGCATCCGCCGCCGCGTCCTCGGCCTCCCCTCTTGGCCCGCCGCCCTTGATGGCTTCACCATCCTCCACATCTCCGACCTCCATATCGGCAGGCGTCCTACCCCTTCGCGCAAGCACCTTCGCCGTGCCGCCGGCCTCCATGCCGATCTCTACATCGTCACCGGCGATTTCCTCTCCAACGGCCAGGGCCTGGAGCAGGCGTGCACCGCCATGCGCGATTTCGCCAACGGCAAGACCGTCTACGCCGTCCCCGGAAATCACGAGCACATGAACTATCGCCTCGGCATCCCAATCCCCGGCAGGTTTCGCGGCAAGGGCATAGATGCTGCGGGCAACCTCCGCGCGCTCAGCCACGCGGGCCTCACCTTCCTCGTCAACCGCCACGTCGTCCTCACCCGTAGCGGCGCGAGCTTCGTCCTCGCAGGCTTAGACGATCGCTACAACAAGGCCGATGACCTCCCGGCTGCCCTCCAGGGCGTTCCCTCCGGTCTCCCCGTCATCCTCCTCAGCCACTCCCCCGATCTCTTTCCCCATGTCGCCCAGCGCAGCATCGCCCTCACCCTCAGCGGCCACGCTCACGATGGCCAGGTCCGCATCCCTCTCCTTGGCGTCCCCTTCACCGGCACCATCCACCCCCTCAGACCCGCCTCCGGCATCCACAAGCACGGCGACTCCCTCATGCACGTCAGCCCCGGCCTCGGCGCCAGCATGCTTCCCATCCGCTTCTGCGCCCGTCCGGAAATCACCCTCATCGAACTTCACCGCACATAGCAGTCTTCCCCTGTCGCCCTGAGGCGCGGCGATTCCCAATCGCCACGACGAACGGGCCTACGCTCCCCGGCTTGTCCCCGCAACCTACATTCTCCCGTAGGGGCGGTCCGATTCCATCGGACGAACGCGGTCCTTTCCGAAGGACTCCGAGTGCCGCACCGGAGCGCCCTCCCTGGCTTCCCACAGGGCTCCGATACATCGGAGCGGCCAGCCCTCCCCGCCGGGCACACCCTGTGCCCCTACCCTCTCCCAGCTTCCCAGTGCAACTCGGGAAGCGTCCGGGAGAGCCATTCTGATAGCTTGTGCTCATTCCTATGAGCTACTGCTCGTCTTCGAGCAACGAGAGGGCACTCCCATGTCGAGTCCTCGAGACCCCGATGCCGCATCGGGAGTGAATCCTCTTCCTCCTCCTTCCGTTGACGCACCCTAGCCCCAATGCTACCATCCCGCCAGCTTCCGAATGCCCCTTCCTCTCCAGCCGCATCTCCCAATCTCTGCAACCTGTGAAAATCGGTGGATGAAATCCGAAATTCCTTCCGAAAACCCCCGTGATCTGTGGATAAACTCCCCGGAGCTGCCATGAAACTCAAAGGAAAAGTCGCCATAGTCACCGGTGCCTCCCAGGGCATCGGCGAAGCCTACGCCTATGCCCTCGCCGGCCAGGGCGCCTCCGTCGTCCTCGCCGATATCAACGAAGAAAAAGGCAAAGCGGTTGCCAACTCCATCTCCCGCATGCGCAAACGCGCTACCTTCATGCGACTCGATGTCGCCGACGAAAAGAACTGCATGGATGTCGCGGAAAAGACGGAAAAGCTCTACGGCGGCATAGATATCCTGGTCAACAATGCCGCCATCTACCACAGCATGCGCATGGACACCTTCACCACCGTCCCCATGGACTACTACAACCGGTTCATGGCCGTGAACCTCACCGGGCAGATCCTCATGACCCGCGCCGTAATCCCCGCCATGCGCAAGCGCGGCAAGGGAAAGGTTATCTTCCAGTCCTCCGGCGCCGCCTACTCCGCCGCCAGCAGCCCCTACGCCCTCTCCAAGCTTGGCGTCCTCGGCCTCATGCGCGGCTTCGCCGTGGAGCTGGGCAAGGACAACATCAACGTCAACGGCATCGCCCCCGGGCCCATAGATACCGAGGCGACCATGGTCACCCTCCCCAAGCAATACATAGGCCGCCTTGTGGAAGGCCAGCCCCTCAAGCGCATGGGCCACCCCTCTGATCTCATCGGCGCCCTCCTTTACCTCTGCTCCAGCGAAAGCGACTACACCACCGGCCTCATGATGGTCGTTGATGGCGGCAGGACCGTAGACCGCATCTAGGAGCCCGCATGCTGAACCGAAACGCTCCTTATCCCACCGTTTTGTCCCTGGTAGTCACATAAGCGGATCACGCCGAGGTGTACGCCTTCTATGACACCCATCCTTGCCGTCCACTCCGATTCTCCTCCCGAATTCATCGCCAACTCCGCTGAGGCCAAGACCCTCGGCGCTCACGGCGTTAGCGTCACCGGCAAGCGTTGCGCCTCTGACGCCGACCTCATCGAACTCGCGAAGGATGCCCATATCATCCTCAACGGCCTTGTCCCCATCACCCGCAAGGCAATGGAGAACCTCCCCAAGACCATCGCCGTGGCCCGCTATGGCGTCGGCTACGATAACGTGGACATCGCCGCCGCCACCGAGCACGGCATCGCCGTCATCTACGTCCCCGATTACTGCGCCGAAGAGGTCTCCAACTCCGTCTTCGCCTTCCTTATCGCATTCGCCAAACAGCTCATCCCCATGGACGCCGCCGTCCACAAGGGCCAGTGGCCCCTTCGCGATTTCATCCCTAAAATCCGCTCCATCCAGCAGGAGCGCCTCGGCGTCATCGGCCTCGGGCGCATCGGCATGGCCGTGGCGCAAAAGGGCAAGGCCTTCGCCATGGATGTCGTCGCCTACGATGCCGTCCTCAAGCCGGAGCAGATCGCCGCCAAGGGCATGAAACCCGTCTCCTTCGATGAATTGCTCTCCACCAGCGACTACATCTCCCTCAATGTTCCCCTCTTGCCCTCCACGCGGCGCCTCATCGGCCGGGAGCAGTTCGCTAAGATGAAAAAGACCTGCTTCCTCATCAACACCGCCAGGGGCCCTGTGGTGGACGAAGCCGCTCTCATCGAAGCGCTGAAGTCGGGCCGGATCGCCGGGGCCGGGCTGGACGTCTTTGAAAAAGAGCCCCTCCCGCCCGATAGTCCCTTGGTCAGCATGCCCAACGTCCTCATGACCCCCCACTCCGGCTCCCAGTCCCCCGTCGCCAACGCTCGACTGCGCAAGCAGCTTTGCGAGGAAGTCCTCCGCGCCCTTCGCGGCGAATGGCCCCTCAACATCGCCAACCCGGATGTGAAGCCCCGTGCCCGCCTCTTCAAACGAACCCTTCCCTAACCCTTGGTAGGTAACGGCCTAAAGCCCTCCCCGAAGAATCTTGGTATGGGTAAGCCCTTAGGGCCACCCGAGCAAAAAATGGTCGCCCTCAGGGCTGCCCAAAAAGGAGACCCATATGCCCGAAGCTCCATTGACCGCCGATCAACTGGCCCGACTCGCCAAAATCACCTCGCCCACCATCTGCAACGCCATCGAAACCTTCAACGTCATCCCCTACAGCGAAGGCTTCATGACCCCTGAGATTAAGTGCATCCTCCCCAAACTCGGCGTTATGACCGGCTATGCCGTCACCGCCACCATCTCCGCCCGCGAGCCCGGCCCTAACCCGCCCCGCGTCAAGAGCGCCGACCTCTGGGATCACATCCTGAGCATCCCTGCGCCGCGCATCCTCGTCATCCATGATGAAGACTACCCCAACCCCATCGGCTCCTTCTGGGGCGAAGTCAACGCCAGCATCCACAAGGCCCTCGGCGTCATCGGCACCGTCACCGATGGCGGCGTCCGCGACTTGGACGAAGTCGAGCGCGCAGGCTTCCACTTCTTCGCCAAGGAAGTCCTCGTCTCCCACGCTTACGTCCACCTGGTGAGCTTCGGCCTTCCCGTCCGCGTCGGCGGCATGGTCGTCAACCCCGGCGACCTCCTCCACGGCGATAAGCACGGCGTCGCCAACATCCCCCTCTCCATTGCCGCCAAAGTCGCCGACGCCGCGACTGCTATCGAAGAGAAAGAACAGCGCATCATCCAGATGGCCCGCAGCGCCCCCTCCCCCGAAAAATTCCACGAAATGATGACCCAGCGCCGCTCATAACCCTCTCCCCCCTCCGTCACCCTGAGAAGCAGCTATGCCAACTGCTGCGACGAAGGGCCTACGTCCCTGGGTTACAAAGCAACCCCAAACCCATGTAGGGGCGGTCCGATTCCATCGGACGAACGCGGTCCTTTCTGAAGGACTCTCGTTCCTACGAGTCCGAGCCTCTCGGACCGTGTGCCGCACCGGAGCGCCCTCCCCGGATTCCTGCGCTACCCCTTGTGCCACCCCGGCACAACCTCCTCCGCCAGCCGCCGCGTCTGCTCCATCGTCTGCTCCGGCGGACATGCCGCCCGCATCACGAACTTCGTCACCCCGCGCTTCACATATTCCCCGATGAGCGCCGCTATATCCTCCGCCGTTCCCAGCGCATTCAGCTTGCCTATTGGCACTTCCGGCCGTGATCGCGCCCCTATCCCGTACTGCGCCGCCGTCCGCTCCGCCTCCTCCCGGCTCTTTGCGAAAAGATAGCTCACGATGGCCCCGTAGTGGTCCTCCGGCACCGTGCGACCCGCCTCCCTCGCATGCCGCCGTATCGCCTCGATCCCTCGTCCCGCCTCCTCCGGCGTCACCAGCGAGGCCATCCACCCATCCCCCAACCGCCCCGCCCGGCGGAAGGCCGCCTCCGTCCTCCCGCCGATCCAGATCGGCGGCGCAGGCTTCTGCACCGGCTTAGGCTCCACCGTCACCTTCGTCGTCTTGTAATACTTCCCCTGGAACGTCACCTCGTTCTCCGTCCACAGCCGACGCATCAGCGCCATCGCCTCATCCGTTCGGCCCGCCCGCTCCTTGATATCCGTTCCCGTCGCCTCGAACTCCGCCGCGTTGTCCGTCCCGATCCCCACGGCGGGCAGCATCCGCCCGCCCGAGATGAAATCCACCGTCGCGATCTCCTTCGCCAGCACCACGGGGTTCCGCAGCGGCAGCGCGAGCACGCTATTCCCGAACTTCATCCGCCTCGTGCGTGCCGCCAGCGCCCCCATGAACGTCATGGACTCTAAGCTGATCGTAGGCGCCACCACCCTGTCCGCCAGCCATATTGAATCAACCGCCGATCCCTCGCAAAAGTCCACCCACTCCCACAGCGGCGCCGCCTCGCGCCTCGGGAACGGCCATCCCATTAGTCCCACGCCTATCCGCACCTTCATCGGTTCCCCTCCATCTGCCCCTGTCCGGGTTGCCTCCGCAACCCAACACAGACTGGGTTGCTCAAGCAGCCCCTATCCCTTTCGAAGATTCTGTCCGCAGGCCGGACCTTCGGCCCGGTCTGCCGGAACCACTCGCAGGGAAGGGACCAAGGGATAGGTTCCCCATCCTCAACCAAAAAGGGGCGCCCCTTTTTGGGAGCGCCCCTTCACTCGCACAAATCGCGCCTCGTGCCGCGAGACTGCTGGCCGTCGCGCCGAGCGACTACTGCTTCTCCTCAGGCTTCGGCAGGCCGTTGTAATAGGCATATGGCGGCTTGCCCAACCCATAGTTCTCCAGCTGGCCGAAGTAGACTCGCTTGAACACTTCCTTCAGCGAAGGGATGTCCCATCCGCCCGGCTTGAAGATGCCCGTGTGGTACGTCGGCTGGCGCATGATCCGGTACAGCTCCCCCGTTGAATTGAACGCCTGGCCGTGCACCCAGAACGCCTCGTCGCTGCACAGATAGGCGATCAGCGGCGCCGTCCACTCCGGAGGCAGCGCGCGCCTGTTCGGGTTCTTTTGTGCATCAGGGATGCTCTGCGTCATCCGCGTATCGCCGCTGGGCGCCACGCAGTTGACGCGGATGTTGGACCGCGCCAGCTCAACCGCCCATGTATAGGTCATCGAAGCGATGCCGCCCTTCGCCGCCGAATAGTTCGATTGGCCGAAGTTCCCGTGGTGCGCCCCGGACACGATGTTCATGATGACACCGCTCCGCTGCGCGCGCATCAGGCGGATCGCATGCTGCCCGCAATAGAACGTCCCCTTCAGGTGGACGTTGATCACAGCGTCGAACTCCTCCACCGTCATATTCCACACCGTTTTATCGCGCACGATGCCCGCGTTATTCACCAGGATGTCAATGCGCCCGAACGAGTCAACGCACTTCTGGATGATCTTCCCCGCCGATTCGTACGGGTACACGCTCTCCGCGCTGACCACGACGGTTCCCCCCGCCTTCTTGATCCCTGCCGCCGTCTCCTCCGCCACGTCCCGGTCAACGTCGTTCACCACCACCTTCGCGCCTTCCTTCGCGAACAGCTCCGCGTACGCCTTGCCCAAACCCCGGCCCGAGCCGGTGATCACGGCGCACTTGCCTTCAAGGATGCCCATGTTGCCTCCTAAACGTGCTTTCTGCAGCGCCCACCCTGGGGCGGTGCGATGATACTATGCCTTCACGAACTTCGGAAGTGAGATCTCTTCGTTCACATCCTCAAACTGCACCTTCACCGCCATCCCGATGCTCACCTCTTCCGGCTTGCATCCCACGATATTGCTCATCATCTGCACCCCTTCATCCAGCTCGATGATCGCCACGATGTACGGCAGCTCGTCCCGGAACCCCGGCGCGATGTTCTGCCGGATCACCGTGAACGTGTGCACCTTCCCCTTCCCGCTCACCTGCACCCACTCCACCTTCGCCTTCGGGTCCCCCGGCGCCATGGCCCGGGGGTAGAAGAACAGCTTCCCGGTGGACATGTTCTTCTGGATGAGCAGCTTATGCTCCTTGCACCCCTTCCAGAACGGCTCGCTCTCGTCGTCTATGACCGGCAGCGTCTTTGCATACTTCTTCACCGGCGGTTGCGTCGTCATCGCGTCACTTCCTCCGGGCGGCCTTCCCGCCGCCCTCTCTTGCCAAGCTGATAATCCGTGTCCTCAGTGGTATTAAATCTTCCCCGCCTGTGCAATCTGTGGATAAACTCCCTACCCCTACTTGTTCGAAAGCAGCAGCGTCGTCGTATTGTGCCGCGTCCCCATATACCCGCCGATGCCGTTCACCAGCCCCACCTCCGGGTCCTTCACCTGGCGCGGCGTCCCCTTGAAGTCTCCCCGCAGCTGCTTCACCGCCTCCACCAGCAGGAACATCCCGCGCATGCCGGGGTGGCATGAAGAGAGCCCGCCGCCGTCCGGGTTGATCGGCAGCTGCCCCCCCACGCTGATGCGCCCGCCTTGCACAAAGGGCCCGCCTTCGCCCTTCTTGCAGAAACCCAGGTCCTCCAGCGTGATGAGGACGTTGATCGTGAAGGCGTCGTAAATCATCAGAAAGTCCACGTCCTTCGGCGAAAGGCCCGCCATCTTGAACGCCAGCGGCCCCGATTGCGCCGCCGCCGAAACCGTGTAGTCCCGGTGCCCGCTGGACGTGTGCATGCTCGTCTCCGCTCCCCCCATCACATAGACCGGCTTCGTCTTGCACTTCTTCACCACGTCCGGGTGCGCCACGATCACCGCTCCCCCGCCGTCGCTGATGATGCAGCAGTCCAGCAGGTGCAGCGGGTCGCAGATATAGCGCGACTTCAGCACGTCGTCCACCGTGATCGGGTCCCGGTACTTCGCGCTCGGGTTGTTCCCTGCATGCTTCCGCATCGTCACCGCCACTTCCGCCAGCTGCTCCGCCGTCGTCCCGTACTGATACATATGCCGCCGCGTGCTCAGGGCATACGCCCCGATCAGCGTCAGCCCGTAAGGCGATTCGAACTGGTCCTCCCGCGGCACCTCTGCGCCGCCTCCTCCGCCGCCCATCCCGCGCGTCCCGATCTTGCGCCCCTCGGAGGTCGGCAGGCTCCCGTACGCGATGCCGATGCACTTCGCCCGCCCCGCCGCTATCGCCTCCATCGCGTGCAGCACATACAGCACGTAGGAAGAGCCTCCCACCTGCGTGGACTCCAGGTACTGCGGGTAGATGCCCAGGTATTCAGCAAACGAGATCGGCTGCAAGCCGGGGATGCGCGTGGCGCACAGCCCGTCCAGGTCCTGCAGCGTCAGCCCCGCGTCGTCCAGCGCCGCCACCAGGCACTCCGCCTGCAGCTGCATCGCCGTCTTCCCCGGCATGGACCGCGAAGGATGCTCATACGCGCCCACGATCGCGCCTTTTTTGTAGTACGGATTGCTGCTCAACTGCGTCCTCCTGAAAGATATTGCTACGTCACATGCGGCACATAGTCCATCCCGATGTGCCCTTCGCGCTCTAGGCGCCCGTACGTCTCCTCTGCCACGCCCAGCACCTCTTTATACACAAACGCATTGTCCTCGCCTAGCCGTACATCAGGTTTCCTGACTGCGAATTGCACGCTTGACGATTGCCACAGCGGCCCTACATGCAGGTGCGTCCCCGCCTCCGGGCTCGTGATCGGCACAAAAAAGTCCCGCGCCCACAGCTGCGGGTCCTTGCTGATCTCCGCCTCGTCGCACAGCGCCCCCGCGGGCACGCCGGCCGCCTGGCAGCGCAGGAACAGCTCCTGGTGCGATTGCCTCCGCGTCCACTCGCTGATCCCCTTGTCCAGGTCGTCCTGGTTCTTCCACCGCCCCAGGCTCGTCCGGAATCTCCGGTCCTCCGCCCACGTCGGGCTCCCCATCAGCCCCTTCAGCGCCTCCCACTGTCTGTCGCTGGAGACCGCGATCGCGATCCACTTGTCCTGCCCCGCGCAGGGGTACGCCCCGTGCGGCGCCATCGAGCGGTGGCGGTTCCCCAGCGTCCCCTCCACCCGCCCGTTCATCGTATAGTCCATCACCACCTCGCCCACCTGGTTGATGAGCTTCTCTGACTGCGAGCAGTCCACCCACTGCCCCTCGCCCGTCCGGTTCCGGTGCGCCAGCGCGTGCATCACCGCCAGCACGATCCCCGCCCCTGCTGAGGCGTCCGAATGGTTCGTCATCGGCGTATCCGTCGGTTCCCCGTCCGGGTAGGCACGCAGCCACGTGAACCCGGAAAGGTCCTCCATCTGCGTCCCGAACCCTCGGTGCCCCGCGAACGGCCCCCGCGCCCCCATCCCGCTCGATGAGACAAAGACAAGGTCCGGCTTCACCTGCCGCAGCGCTTCATAGCCCACCCCCAGCTTGTCCATCACTCCCGGCGTGCTGTTCTCGATCAACACGTCGGATATGGAGGCCAGCCGGCGCACGATCTCCACGCCCTCCGGCTTCAGCAGGTCCACCGTGAAGCTGTACTTGTTCCGCGCCGCCGAATTGAACATCGCATGGCGGTTCCACGGCCGCTCCCCGGGGTCTTTGTCCACATACGCCCCGCCGATGGATCCCAGCGTCGCCACCAGCGCCTTGGAAGGCCGCGCCATAAAGCCGCGCGTATTCCACTGCCATCGCTGCGTGGACTCGATGAGGATGACCTCGGCCCCCATATCGGCCAGGATCATCCCGGCGTAGGGCCCGGCCCACGTATACGTGTTCGCCAAAACGCGGATGCCTTCCAGCGGGAGCCTCAAACCAAAGCCTCCAACCCTCTCTCCCTCGATGGGAGGGGAATGAGGAGAGGGTGTTCTTCTCTTGCCACTAAATCACCCCCGCCTGCCGCATATGCACCAGGTCCTGCTTGCTGAAGCCCAATTGGCGGCAATACACATCCTCGTTATGCTCGCCTAAGAGCGGAGCCGCCCTCCATCCCTCCGATGGCGTTCGCGCCATCTTGAACAGCGGACCCGGATACTGCGCCGTCCCCGTCTCCGCGTGCGTCACGTCCACGAAAAAGTTCCGCGCCTTCGAATGCGGACTTTCGATCAAGTCCTGCACCGTGAACAGCGCGCCGCACAGCACCCCGTTCTTCCGCGCCAGGTCCAGCACCTCTTGCTTCGTCTTCTCCAGCACCCACGGGTAGAAGAACTCCGCCTCGAACTCAGACCTCCGGTCTTCGTTCGCCTGCTGCTCCCGCGTGTTGAAGCGTGCGTCGTTCGCCAGATCCGGCATCCCCATCATCCGCACGCTGTTCGGGTAGAACTGCATCCCGCCCCAGATGTTTACATAGCCGTCCTTGCATGCGAAGACCCCGCACGGGAACCCTTGCCCTCGAGGCACCGTCCGTTCGATGACGATCCCCTGATACTGGTAGCGCAGCAGTCCCGTCAGCCGCCGGTCCACGCTTCCCGCCTCCGATTCGAAGATCGAAGAATCAATGTGTTGGCCGATCCCGTTATACCGCGCTCCGTAATAGCCGATCATCGTCGCCACCGCCGCCATATAGCCCGCATGGAACTGCGTCGTGCTCGCCGGCAGCCGCAGCGGATAGCGCCCCAGCGGCGCATTCCCCCACATCGGCCCTCCGGCCGCGTACAGCACCATGTCGGTGCCTAGAAAGTCGCGGTACGGCCCCGTCTGCCCGTAGTTGGAGATGGACGTCAGGGTAACGAGCGGATTGCTCTCCCGCAGCACGTCGTACCCAAGGCCAAGCCGCTCCATCGTCCCCGGCTTGAAGCTCTCCACCACGATCTCCGCCTCACGCGCCAGCTCCTTCGCGATCTCCACCCCAAGCGACGACTTCAAGTTCAGCGTGATGCTGCGCTTGTTCGTGTTCAGGTCCAGGAACGACCCGCTGCGCTCCGGCCCCGGCAGGTCCTGAGAAAAGGGGCCGATGCCTCGCGCCGGGTCCCCCTCCGGCCGCTCCACCTTCACCACATCCGCGCCGTAGTCCGCCAGCAGCTTCGTCGCGCACGGCCCCGCGATGTGGTGCGTCAGGTCAAGGACCCGTATTCCGGCCAGGGCTGAATGTTCCATCGGTGTGCTGATCACGCCCTGATCAATGTTCTGCCTTCGGCGCCTGCCATACCGGCTTCCGGCGCTCCACAAAGGCCAGCGACCCTTCGCGCACGTCCGCATGCACGTTGTGCTCGCCGATCACCTTCCACCCATACTCCATCCCCTCTTCGCGCCCGTAGTTCAGGCTCCCCCAGATCGCCTTCTTCGAGTCAATCATGGATTGCGGCGAGTTCGTCAGCAGCATCTTCGCGATCTCCCGCGCCCGCGCCATCAGCCGGTCCTTCGGCACTACTTCGCTGATCATCCCCAGCTCAAAGGCCCGTTGCGCGCTCATCCGCTCCTGTCCCCCCATGAGCGACATCCGCATCACCGCCTCGAACGGCATCCGCCGCACCAGGCCGATCGGCTCATGCCCGGAGACGAGTCCCACCTTCACGTGCGTATCGAAAAAGGTCGCGTGGTCCGCCGCGATCACGATGTCGCTGTCCGCCACAAAGTGCAGCCCGCCGCCCACCGTCATCCCGTTGATCGCCGTGATCACCGGCTTCCAGCATTGCGTGTGGATAGCCGTGAAATACAGGTCCCGGTGCTTCTCGTCCGGCTTCCGGATCGGCGGCGAATCGTTCGCCATCCCCTTCACATCAATCCCCGTGCAGAAAGCCCGATCCCCCGCCCCCGTCACGATGGCCACGATTGTCTTCGGGTCCTTCTTGATGTCCGCCCACGCCGCCTGCAGCTCCTCGTTCATCACCCAGTTCAGCGCGTTCAGCACCTCCGGGCGGTTCAGCGTGATGGTGGCGATGCCTTCCGATTTGTCGTACAAGATCGTCTTGAAGTTCTGCATCGCCGCCTCCTCTGGCGCGCTGTGGGCAAAGCCCAGCCTGCTATCAGGAAATGGGCCGTCGGCGCTGGCTATTATACCTGGGAAAGAACTAGGGTCAATCGCCCTGCAGCGTAGGCCCTGGCGGCTGCTCAAATCGTGGGGTACATCGCCCGTATCCCGTTCGCCTTGTCCGGCGCCCCCGCTGTCTGTAGAATGCCTTCCGCCACAATTGCATCGAGCCTTAGGAGTGCCACGCCCCTTGTACTGGTGCCATCTCATCAACTGCTTCCAGCCCGAGTTCAAAAGCGACGACATCATCCGCAAGGCCGCTACCGTCTGCTACCTCCCCCTCTTCGATCTCTTCGAAGCCACCCCCAAGGCCCACCTCACCGTCAACTTCGATGGCCGGCTCGCCGAGCGCCTCGATGCCGTCGGCCACGCCGAAGTCATGCGCCGCCTCGCCGCTCTCGTGAAACGGGGCCAGATCGAGCTCACCGCCAGCGCCTTCGGCGGCAAGCCCCTCAACACCCTCCCGCCCGACGAAGCCGCCGCCCTCATCGAGCAGAACACCGCCGCCTGCCGCAAGTACTTCGGCGAGCTCTACAAGCCCGTCGGCTTCTTCCCCCCAGAGATGTCCTACACCCCTGCCCTCGCGCCCATCATCAAAAGCCACGGCTATAGGTGGGTCGTCATGGACGAGATGGGGCACAGCGGCAGACCCGGCACTGCCAAGGCCGACCGCACCTATAAGATGAACAGCAGCCTCGGCCTCCAGGTCATCTTCCGCGATCGCTCCATCAGCACCGGCATCCTCTACGGCAACTTCGCCGATACGAAAGCCATGCACGAAGCCATCCGCGCCCGCGGCGAGCACAACGCCTACCTCTTCACCGGCATCGAGGCCGATATCTACGGCATGCGCCGCACCCAGCCGCGCGAGCTCCTCGCCGAAATGATCAAACACACACCCATGCAGATGGTCACCGTCTCCGAGCTTCTCCACGCCGTCCACCCCACCGAAGAAGTCTCCCCCGTCCCCGCCTCCTGGAGCACCTGGGACACCCTCGCCTTCTAACCCCCTCTGTCGCCATGAGGAGCGGTGATACCTAATCACCACGACGAACGGGCCTACGCTGACCGGGTTGCCCCGCAACCCACATCCCGTAGGGGCGGTCCGATTCCATCGGACGAACGCGGCGCGCGCCTACCCTCTCCCAGCTTCGATTCATCGGAGCGTCCGGGAGAGCCATTCCTATGGCGTGTGCTCATTCCTATGAGCTACTGCTCTTCTTAGAGCTACAAGAGGGCACGCACAGGTCGAGTCCTCGAGACCCCGATGCCGCATCGGGGGTGAGGTCTCTTTATCCCCTCTTCTCTTGGCCATTCTGATGGCGTGTGCTCATCCCTATGAGCTACGGCTCCTTCTAAAGTAACCCAAGAACCGGGCTGAGCTCGCCCCCTCTCCCCCGTTCCCACATTTGCCTGCTTCCGCTACTATAGCCCCGCTATTCCCAATCGAACGCCACCTAACGGAGGCCCCCATGACTGAAAAACTGCGCTGGACACCACCCACGTACACCGTGGACGCCAAAGGCAAAGTCATGGGCTACGTCAACAAAGACGTCAACAACTGGGGCAAATGGGGCCCCGACGACGAGCGTGGCACCCTCAACTACATAGACCCCCAGACCGTCATCGCCGCCACCAAGCTCGTCAAGCGCGGCAAAGTCATCAACCTCGCCCTCAACATAGACCCCTCCGCTCCCTTCAACCGCGCCACCCCCATCAAGTGGATGTCCTCCACCAGCGCCGATGGCATGCTCCTCCCTACCGAAAAGCTCTACTACCCAGGCCTCCAGGTCAACGACGATTGGATCACCATGCCCCTCCAATGCTCCACCCAGTGGGACGGCCTCTCCCACTTCTGTTATGAAGACGTCATGTACAACGGCTTCTGGGGCGGCGATGTCTCCGCCTCCCAGGGCCTCAGCCACCTCGGCATCCACCAGCTTCGCGAACACCTCGTCGGCCGAGGCGTCCTCTTGGACATCGCCCGCTACAAAGGCCTCGACTTCATGACCCCCGGCATGCCCGTTACCGCCCAGGACCTCGAAGGCTGCGCAAAAAAGCAGAACGTCCAGATCAAGCGCGGCGATATCCTCCTCATCCGCACCGGCCACCTCGAGCGCTGGCCCAAGGTTCCCCTCAACGAGCGCATGGCCTGGATACGCGGCGGCGAGCCCGGCATGGGCGTCTCCTCAGCCGGCTGGCTCCACGAAAAGCAGGTCGCCGCCATCGCCGTGGACAACTCCGCCGCCGAAGTCACGCCATTCGAAGATTCGAAGGGTCCCCGCGCCTTCCCCTGGCACGTCCAGGTCATCCGCAACCTCGGCATGCAGGTCGGCGAATACTGGAAGCTCGATGTCCTCTCCCAAGACTGCGCCCAAGACGGCGTCTACGAATTCTTCCTCTCCGCCCCTCCCCTCAACATCACCAACGCCGTCGGCAGCCCCATCAGCCCCGTCGCCATCAAATAGCGAAGCTTGAGAATCAGCTATCCCAATCGCTGCGACGCAGGGCCTACGCCGCCTGGGTTGCCCCGCAATCCACCTCCTCTGTAGGGGCGGTCCGATTCCATCGGACGAACGCGGTCCTTTCTGAAGGACTCCGTGTGCTTCACCGGAGCGCGCGCCCTCACTCCGCGTGTGTCTTCACTCCGCATGCTGCATCGGAGCCGCACCGAAACGCGCGCCCCTACCCACCAACCCCCCCAAACAGAAACGCCCCGGCTTCCCGGGGCGTCTCTCATTCCTCGACTCTATGTATTTGTCTTTGTCTTACGCGGCGACCGCTTCCGCATGCCGCTCCGAGACAATCTCGAGCAACAGCTCCTGCGTCCCAGGCTGCGCCATCCGCTGCAGCTTTGCCCGCAGCGCGATCGTGTGGTCCAGCATCGCGCTCCGGTCCGCAAGGTCGCGACTCTCCCACACGCTGATGCGCGCGAGAAGTCCCGCCTCGTTGATCCCATCGAGCGTATACCCCTCGATGAACCCCGGCTGCGTTGCCAGGAAATCGCCCAGCTCTTCCAGCGTCGCCGCCACTTCCTTCTCGTACCCCTTCGCGGGGCGGATGATCGTTTCACGTACGATTTTCATTTGGATAAGTCCTTCCTTGAGTTAGCGCCTCTTCGGGTCGCCACTCCCTGATGCCGCTTATTTAGATGCCGAAGTAGGTGGCCGATGTCCAGGTAGAGAGGTCGTCCCGACGTGTCGCCCGCGCATTCCCCAGGTGCATCTCACCGATCTCCTCGAGCAACGCCGCCACTTCCGGGTCATACCCCTTCGGCTCTTCCACCGTCTCAACGATCGCGCTCATCTCGATGCTCCTTCGTCAGTGCCGCTCTTTTCTTGCGGTCACTACGGAATCAGTCTAAATACGCCCGACACGTTGCTCCAAACCCAAAAAATCTCCGAAATATTACGAACTTTATCGTCACAATCCGCCTCCAGTTAGCCTAATTAGCGAATTGCTCCCTCCCCATTACTCGAATCGTTGCGAATTTCGTCACAAATGCAACATGCCATCCCCGCACAAACTCGTCAAAATCGCTGTCTGTACCTGTTGGACCACCATCTCCCCATTCACGTCTCACCCGCTAATTTCGAACTGATTCCTAGACCCTGTCCGAAACACTCGCGGCTCCCACTTCCCTCAGTCCGCTCACTCTCCTGTGGATCACCTCTGGATCGCTTTCCTCTACGGAACCGCGCTCCCTGCTCCTTTTTGCCTCTGCGCCCTCTGTGGATTGTCCTCTTCTCTACTTCCCTAATCTTCTAATCTGTGCAATCGGTGGATGGACTCCTAGATTCTCTTGCTCTCTCACTACTTGACAGTGATACGTATTATTGAAATAGAGGTGAATAGCCTTTGCCTATGCCACATCGTATGCAATCAAGCCCCGGAGCTGCCCACCGCGCCGAGTGCACCGGCACACGGTCGCAGCTCCGCCGCCGCACTCGGCAAGGCGCAAGAGGAGGATCGCGATCCGCTCTCAGTCACTCACACGCGAACGTGACCGGCTGACCCATGTCGCCGAGGGCACGGTGAAGAACGCGCCGGACCGGTACGGCGTCGCCCTTCGATCGTTGGTGCTGGCGCGCCCTCAAGGCCGCCCGCTCCCCGATCGGGTTAGACGTTCGCAGCCCTGGTGCGGTGCCGGGGCGCCTCATCTCGGGACAGGCGCTTCCATGGAAGCCCCGTCGGGCCGGTTGCATGCGAACCCTTCCCCATCTCGCGCGGATCGCACACCCTCCCCCATCCCCAGCGAAAGGAGCCCTCGAAGCAGGCGCGCCTCCACAGGCGGATGCTCGTGAAAGGCTTGCCCAAAAAGGCTCGTGAGCCAAAAGAAAAGCTCCCCGTAAATGAACGGGGAGCCTGAAAAAGCAACGACGGACGAAAGCTAGCTTTTCGGCCAGGGCTTCTCACCCATCAGCACGTCCATCGGCACCACCTTGCGCCGCTGACCTGCGTTGGCCCGCTTCTGGGAGATGCCCTTGCCGCTGGCGCCCCGGAACTTCTTCGCGCCCTTCTTCTGTGGTGCTTGTGCCATAGTCCTATGCCCTTTCGAAATAGCGTGGAACAGGGGCCAGTATATCAGAAGAAACTAGTCACAAACAAGAAACGCTCGGTGGCTCACCCATCGTGTAAACGCCCCTGCGTTCATACCGCAAGGTCGTTAGCCCTCGCGCCGCGCGAGCGAGTAGAGGTAAGCCCTCAGGGCTACCCGCTAGGGCGCACGCGGTGCGCCCTACCCCATGCCGCCGCGCATCTGCCGGCCGCCCAACACATGCATATGCAAATGCCCAACCGTCTGCCCGCCCTCGCCGCCGCAATTGATCGTCAGCCGGTAACCCTTCCCGGCGATGCCCGCGTCCGCCGCCGCCTTGTTCGCCATCAGCGTCATGCGCCCGATCAGGTCGGCCTTCCCCTTCATGATCTCCGCCACGGAGGCGATGTGCTCGAACGGTATCACCAGCAGATGCACCGGCGCCTGGGGATGGATATCCTTGATCACAAAGACCTTCTCATCCCTATCCACCATCTCGCTCTTGATCTCGCCCGTGGCGATCTTGCAGAAGATGCAGTCTGCCGGCATGGCGCGCCTCCTGAAAAGAAGAGAGGCCCCGATCGCTCAGGGCCTCTCGAAACTCCCATGTGCTGCGGACTAGATGCCGATCTTCTGCGCCACCAGCTCCCGGTGGAAATCCCCGTCGCCGAAGGCCAGCTCGGCCGCCTTGGCCCGGCGGAAGTAGAGCTGCATATCGTGTTCCTTCGTGAAGCCGATGCCTCCGTGGATCTGGTGCCCAAGGGCGCACACGCGGCGGTAGGCGTCGCTCACCCAGGCCTTCGCCATGGAGACTTCCTTTTCGGCGTCCAGCCCCTCGCTCAAGCGCCAGATCGCCTCATAGGCGATGTACCGGGAGCCGTCCACATCCGTCACCATATTGGCGCAGTGGTGCTGGATCGCCTGGAAGCTGCCGATCGGCCTGCCGAACTGCACGCGCTGCTTCGCATAGTCAACGCTCATCTCCAAGACCTTCTGCGCGCCGCCCACCATCTCCGCGCATTTGCCCGCCGCTCCCCACAGGGAGATCGCGTGCACGATCTGCCAGCCCTTGTCGGCGTGGCCCAGGACATTGGCGGCCGGAACCTTCACATCCTTGAACGTCACCTCGCTCTGATGATCGGAGGCGATCGTCTTCAGCCCCTCGAACTTGATGCCGGGGCTCTTGGCGTCCGCCAGGAAGAGCGTGATGCCGTCCTCCGCCTTGGCGCCCTTGCTCGTCCGGGCCACCACAAGCAGCGTATCGGCCACGTGGGCATGGGGGATGAAGAGCTTCGTGCCGTTCAGCACGTAGTGGTCGCCTTCCTTCTTGGCCGTCAGTTCAACGCCGCTGGCCTCCCAGGTCGCGCTCGGTTCCGTCTGGCAGTAGACCACGATCTCGTTGCCGTCGGCGATCTTGGGCAGGTGCTTCTTCTTCTGGGCGTCGTTGCCGAACTTGGCGATTGGCAGCGCGCCCAGGACCACGGTGGAGAAGAAGGGGCCCGGCAGGAGCGAGCGGCCGTGCTCTTCCAGCAGGACGCACAGGTCCAGGAAGCTGTTGCCCGTGCCGCCGTTGGCCTCGGGAAGGGCCAGGCCCATCCAGCCCAGGTTCGCCATCTTCTTCCAGAGTTCGGGAGAGTAGCCCTTGGCGTCCTCTTCCATATCGCGCACAAGCTTCTTCGGGCATTCCTTGTCCAGGAAATCGCGCGCCGAAGTCTTAATCATCTCTTGCTCTTGGCTCAGGCCCAGGTCCATCCGATGCCTCCTGTGTTCTTGGCGTATCGCCTAACGCGGCAGTCCAAGGCCGCGCGAGGCTATCACGTTGCGTTGAATCTCGCTTGCCCCACCAGCGATGGTCATGCCGACGGAGCTATAGTATATGCGGTTTACGCGCCCCATCAAGGGGGCGTATCGTACCTGATTCTCAATTTGTCCGTACATTCCTACGATTTGCATGCTGGAAACCCCCAACCTCTTGAACGCCTCCGTATTGAACACCTTCGCCACCGATGCCTGGTAGTCCGGCCGTCTCCCCTCGGAGGCCATCCACGCCACGTTGTACGCCAGGTTCCGCCCGATGCACATCTCCAGCCAGGCGTCCGCCAGCTTGTGCCGGGCCGTCGCCGTCTTCCGCACCGGGACCTCCTGCCTGGACGCGCTCACCAGCTCCACCAGCCGCTCCACAATCCAGCGCCCCATGGCGGAGAAGTTGATGAAGCTCGAACGCTCGCTCTCCAGGAGGGCCATGGCGTAGTACCACCCCTGGTTCAGTTCTCCCAGGAGGCTCTGCCGCGGCGTCTCCATATTGTCGAAGAAGATCTGGTTGAAGCCGTCCATCCCCGCCATGTTGATGATGGGCGTGATGGTGATACCCCTCTTGATGGCCCGCAGGTCAACCAGAAGCGCGCTGATGCCCTTGTGCTTGGGGAGGGCCTGGTCTGTGCGGCACATCAGGAAGAGGTAATCGGCTTTGTGGGCCCCGCTCGACCAGATCTTGGAGCCGTTCACCACAAAGACATCGCCCTTCAGGTCGGCGCGGGTGGAAAGGCCTGCCAGGTCGGAGCCGGCCCCCGGCTCGCTGAAGCCCTGCGCCCAGATCACCTCGCCCCGGGCTATTCGTCCCAGGTGCTCTTTCTTCTGGGCGTCGCTCCCGAACTTCATGATCGTCGGACCCACAATGCCCACGCCCATCAGGTCCATGCCGGGCGCATCGTGGTAGGACATCTCCTCCATAAAGATCGTCTGCCGCAGGAGAGAGGCCCCCTGGCCGCCGTACTCCTTGGGCCAGCCCATCGTGAGCCAGCCCTTCGCGGCGAGCTTCTTCCGCATCGCCATCTCAAAGGCGTCCCCGCTCTCATGCATCGCCGCAAGTTTCCCCGTCCGTCCCAGGGGCACTTCGCAGTTGAGGAAGGCGCGGAGCTCGGCACGGAACGACTCTTCTTCAGGAGTGAAGCGATAGTCCATGCAGGCAGGATACCCAGTCAGGCCCTAGCGGGGAACCGGCAAAGGACGCACCGGCTACGGGAGAGAGACGGCGAGGCAGGTGACCGTGCGGACGATCCCCTGGACCGTATGGATCCGGCTGGTGACCACATCGCCTACCGAATTCAGGTCCTTCGCCTCCACCACTGCGATGAGGTCGTACGGCCCGGTGACGGCGTCCACACCGGCGACGCCCTTCACGCCCGTCAGCGCCGCAAG
Source organism: Chloroflexota bacterium (assembly GCA_016875535.1). NCBI lineage: Bacteria > Bacillati > Chloroflexota > Chloroflexota bacterium. The sequence continues at coordinate 17,137 of VGPF01000012.1, read as the reverse complement.
GACGTCCTTCGTCTTGCCCACAGAGGTTTCAATGAGGACAAAGGCTCGCGTAGACATAGGTGCCTCCCTGTCTCGCACAGGTTTGCGCCGTCTGATGCCACCGGGATCCGGCGCGAGGCCATTCTAACACCTGAGGTGACCGTGTCAACGAATTGCCGGGGTGGGCGGCATACGCCAAACCATATGCTAAAATCCGAGATGCGGGCCAGGTCCGATTCCACAGGCGGCGCTGAGCGAGTATCCGTCCGAAAGGCAAATCCATGAAAGTTAAAGTGGTCGTCCACGAAGCGGAGGAAGGCGGGTTTTGGGCTGAGGTTCCTGCTATCCCGGGCTGCGCTACGCAGGGCGAGACCTATGATGAGCTCATGCGAAATCTGCAGGAGGCCATCGAGGGCTGCCTGGCTGTGCAAGTGAAGACTCCAAAAGTAACGGGTAGAGATAGGATCGTTGAAATCGCCGTATGAGGGCGGTTTCCGGCAGAGAGCTGGCAAGGGTATAAGAGCATCGAGGGTGGAATCCGCTTAGGATTCAAGGTAGTCATCACATCTACGGCAAGCCAGGGCTGAACATCCGCCTCTCCGTGCCGGTACACGGAGCAAAGCCCCTGAAGACGGGATTGTTGAATCACCTGATGAAGTTAGCCAATCTCACTGAACAGGATCTCCGCTAGGCGGCTCATAACGATGCCGGAAGCAACGCTTACGAAAACCTTTGAGTTCTCCGCTTCGCACCGCTACTACCGAAATGAGTGGTCGGAGAAGAAGAATCTTGAGGTCTTTGGGGCCTGCGCCTACCCCAACGGCCACGGGCACAACTACATGCTCGAGGTGACGGTGAAGGGGCCGATAGACCCGGTTACCGGCATGGTGATCAACATCGTGGATATCAAGGCGGCGGTGCTGGACGTGCTCGAAGAGTTCGACCACCGGCACCTGAACCTGGATATGCCCCACTTCAAGGGGAAGATCCCCACCACGGAGAACTTCGCCGTTGTGCTATGGGACAAGATCGGGAGGGCGTTACCCAAAGGGGCGCGGCTCCACGGCATCAAACTGCACGAGGACGAAGACCTCTCGATCGAATATTTCGGGGGCAGGTGATGGCGAAGCAGGCCGCAGGAATAACCCCGGGCGCCGTCTATCTCTCCAGGCGCTACCGCTTTGTGGCGACGCACCGCCTCTACGCCGATGCGCTCTCCGAGGCGCAGAACCAGGAAATCTTCGGCAAATGCGCCAATCCCAACGGCCACGGCCACAACTACCAGGTCTATGTGACCATCGCGGGGCAGATTGACCCGGTGACGGGGATGAGCGTGGACCTGGGCAAACTGGACGCCCTGGTGCACAAGAAGGTCGTGGCGCGATACGACCACCGCCACCTGAATCTGGACGTGGAAGATTACGTTGACCAGGTGCCGACTGCCGAGAATATCGTCCGGCAGATCTGGGAGCTTCTTGATGGCAAGATCCCAGGGGCGAAGCTCCACAAGGTGCGCCTGATCGAAACGCGGGACAACGCCTTTGAATACACAGGTGGCAGATAGTGGGCACAACTCCGCTCACCGGGAAGGTCTGCATCGTCACGGGCGCTTCGAGCGGCATCGGCCTGGCGGTGACGAAGGCGCTCCTTGGCGAAGGGGCAAAGGTCGTCCTGGTGGCGCGCACCGAATCGAAGCTGCACGATACCGTGAAGCGGCTGAAGCCCGCCAAGGGCGCGGCCCTCGTTGTCCCTGGGGATGTGGCCAAGACGGCGCATGTGAAGCAGATCGTCCACCAGGCGATGAAGGCCTACGGCAGGGTGGACGTTCTGGTGAATGCCGCCGGCGGCGCAGCCTTCGGCCCCATCACGGAGACGACGGACGAGATGTGGGAGAGCATGCTGAACGGCAACCTGAAAGGGACGTTCCTGATGTGCCGACAGGTGGCGCCGCTGATGCTGAAGGCCGGCAGCGGCGACATCGTGAACATCGGCTCCATCGCCTCACACCAGGGATTCGACGGCTCGACGGCTTACACGGCCTCGAAGCACGGGCTGCTGGGCTTTTCCCGGGCGCTGGCGGCTGAGGTGCGCAAGAAGGGCATCCGCGTGATGACGGTTTCCCCCGGCGCGGTGGACACGCCGCTCTGGGATTCCTCGGGCGGCGGCCCCGGCCGCGAGCGTATGCTGAAGGCGGACGACGTGGCCCACACGGTGCTCTCTGCGCTAAAGCTCTCATCCACGGCAACGGCGGATGAGTTCCTGGTCATGCCCCGGGACGGCGTGTTGTAGGGTTTACCCGCCGTAAAAGGCCCTGGGGTTCTCTTCGAGGATCTTCTTGAGGGTGCGCTTGGAGATGCGGCTCTCAAGTTCCACAAGCTCCTCGGTGAGGTCCGGCTCGTGGTCGGGGTGCGGATAGTCGCTGGCGAAGAGGACCTTGTCGTCGCCGATCCACTTGATCATGTCGCCGATGTAGGGCTCGTCGGCCTCAAGGGCCACCCAGCACTGGCGGCGGAAGTAATCGGAGGGCTTCATCGTCATGTTGTCGCCCAGTTCAAAGCCGGTGTTCTTGTAGCGCTGGTCGAGCCGCCAGAGCCAGTAGGGCATCCAGCCGCAGCCCGCCTCGAGGAAGCCGACACGGAGTTTCGGGTGCCGCTGGAGGACGCCGCCTTCGAGAAGGGAGAGGAAGGCCATCATCTGCTCCATGGGGTGAGAGCAGGACCAGAGGGCGAAGTCGGAGTCGAAGCGGTCCTGGCCGGCGGTGGCGAGGGATGCGTGTGCCCCTTCGTGGACGCCGATGGCCAGACCTTGCGATTCGCAGTAAGCCCAGAGTGGCTCGTAATCGGGACTGGCGAGGGTCCGTTCGCCGACGGGGTTGGGGCGGATGTAGACGCCGCGCATGCCGAGCTGCTCATGGGCGCGTTTAACCTCGGCAAGGGCGGCCTTCGGGTTGTAGAGGCTGACGCCGGCGACGGCCTTGAGGCGCTTGGGCTCGTAGCGGCAGAACTCGGCGAGCCAATCGTTATAGGCGCAGACCAGGGCTGCGCCGGTGCCGGGGTCCATCTCCCGGATGTGCCACATGAAAAGACCCTGCGTCGGATACAGGAAGGACTCGTCAATACCCATCTTGTCCATCGCCCGTATCTGCGACGCAGGGCCCCAGCCCATTTCGATGTACTCTTTGTAGAGGGCTGCGGTCTTCCGGCGGAACTCCTGGAAGACCGCGTCGCTCAACTTGAAGTTGGTGTCACGCCCCCGGTAGATGCGCTTGCCGTTCTGGAGCTTTGGAGCGTCGGCCCGGTGAGTGGGGTCGATCCGCTTGTCCCAGAGCTCCGGAGGCTCCTGCACATGCCCGTCTACATCGATGATGTAATAGCCTTTGAGCATTTCGTGCGAGGCTATGTTTGTGGAAGGCTGTCCCGAACGTTAGGCCTTTTTGAGCATCGGCAGGCCGGTGCGCTTGCTCTCGATGACCTTGTAGCCCGCGGGAAGCGCATCCATCGCGCCCTTGCCGGCCTTGCTGGCAAACCAATAAATGGTCTGCTTGCCGTTGCCGCCGCGCAGCGTCACTGTCTTCGAATGGAGAAAGTACGCCTTGCCTGCCTTTTTGCTCGTCACGCTGTATGCCACTATCGTCCTCCTATATATTTTTGTCCTACGCCTGGGGCGCAGAACGATTCCTCCAGATTCTAACCCATATGACAAGGGTTTCGTCAATACCTGGCGGGAAATTGGCCCTTCCCCAGGAACCGGTGAAACGGCTTTCATATCTGGCAAATCAGGAGTTTCAGCACCGAAAAATTGGTGTCTCAGGACGCCTCGGTTTGGGCGTTGACGGGGCCTTTTAGGGCCGCTAGACTGCCCCAAAAGGCTCTCCAGAGGCCTTTTCGGAGGTGGCGGCGATGGTGACGCTGGGCAAGCGCCAGAACTTTCTTCCGATACCGGTGATCCCCGACCATACGGAATATCTCGATGCAGGCGCCATCACGATCGGCGTGGGCTACCGCCTGCTGACGAACGAAATCATTGACGCGTACCTGGTGAAGGTGGGCTATACGCGGCCGAAGACGGTGAATTACCAGCCGGACGATGGCGGCGTGAGCATCTTTGTCTTCAGCAAGGAGAACGGGGAGTACAAAGAGCATCTCCGCCTGGATTGCTTCGATCGAGAGCCGCATTACCACTACGTCTTCCAAAAGGAAAACGCCCAGGACCGGATCTTCTTAGACCCGGTAGTTACCGGGGATGCGATGGAGTGGGCCTTCCAGTGCCTGACGCAGCGATTGCCCGCCGTCCTGCGGCATGTGGGCCAGCCGGAGCTTGCCGAGAAGGTGGATGCGAAGCGGATCGCTGCGCTGCTGCCTGAGGTCCGCGCCGCGGTGAAGCGCTCCGAGGAGCGCTACGTAAAGGCAACGGGCAGGCAGGCGATCTTCACGCACTAACCAAATCTTTTTGATTCGGCTGGGTGAGGTGACGCGAAGCACTTACGTGCTGCCCCTGCGCGCCACGCAGGCATCGTCACCCTCTCCTCTCGGGCTTCGCTCGAGTTCCTCTCCCATCGAGGGAGAAGAGGGGAACCCCGCAGCTGCATCGTTGCGAAGCGCATGCAATTGACAAGCTCATTACCCGTAGCCGAGCTCGTCCAGCTTGGCATCGTCTATGCCGAAGTGATGGGCAAGCTCGTGGACGACGGTGTGCTGGATCTCATCCACCAAGCCGTCCTGCGTCCTGCAGACGGCCTCGATGGGCCCCTGGAAGATGAAGATGCGGTCGGGCTGGACCATCCCATAATTCGAGTCGCGCTCGGTGAGCGGCACGCCTTCATAGAGGCCGAAGAGCTCGTGCTTATCACTTAGGCCGTTCTCGCGCAATTGCTCGCGGGAAGGCCAGGCCTCGACGAAGACGGCGACGTTATCGAGCATCGCCGCGATCTCCTCAGGAAGGGCCTCCAGCGCCTCTTGGACGACCTTCTCGAAGTCGCGCCGCGAGAGGTGGATGCGGCTCCCCGACTCCTCAGGCTGCGGCATGCACCGCTATGCCTTGACGCCGAAATAGACGAGGAAACTGGAGCGCGCGAGGACGTTCCCGGAGATGGCGGCGATGAAATCGGTGTAGCGAGCGCCGGGAGCAAGGGGGAGCTTGGCCTTGCTGAGGGCGTAGGCGGTGAAGACGTATCGGTGGGCCTTATCGCCCGCCGGGGGCGCGGAGCCGAGGTAGCCCTGGCGGAACTGGTAGAAGGGCGAGTCCTTGCCGAACTCGAGGCAGGTGTTGTCCAGCTGCTTCGCGCCCTTGGGGATCTTTCCCTTTGGGCTTGCCCCTTCGGGGAGGCTCTTCACGTTCGCCGGGACGTCATAAAGGACCCAGTGGACGAAGAGATCGCCCGGGACCATGCCCGGGCCGGGGAGGCCGAACTTGCCCCAGGGAACATCGGGGTCCACCAGGGTGACGGCGTAGCTCTTTGCGCCCTTGGGCGCGCCGGACCACTTGAGCGGCGGGGAGCTGTTCTGGCCCTTGGCCATGGTGAACTTGTCCGGGTAGATGCCCTGGTCTTCTATGGCGGGAGAGGTGAGGATGAACATGGTGCCTCCTGGATCGCGATGGGATGCGCGGGAATGAGATTAGCACATGGGGACAAGGGGGATATGCGGGCTGTGGCTAGAGCATGTCTACAACGAGCGTTGACCAGCCGAACTCCTTGGCGCCGTAGCCTTGCCCGGTGATGGGGTTGTAGTACTCCCGGAAGCCTGATTTGAGCACCAGCTCCGCCGACTTCTGCGCGATGTGGCGCGCCTGCTGCTCAAAGCCGTGTTTGCGCAGGCCTTGGTAAAGGAACCAGTTGGTGTTGATCCAGGTAGGTCCGCGCCAGATAAGGAAGGTTTCATCGGCTTTGAAGGCGCGCTCGTGTTTGGCGACGGTAGGCACGGGATAGGGCAGCCGGAACTCTTCGGCGTTGAGGAGGTGCTCTTCCACGAGCCGCGTCGCCATCTCCTTGGGCAGGCCATCCAGAAGAAGGGGCATGAGGCTGGCGATGGTGACGGTCCGCAGGGGGCGCTCGCTCTTGCCAGCAAGGCCCCAGAAGAGGCCGGTGCGCGCATCACGGCACTTGGCAAGGAGGGCTTGTTCCGTGCGCTCCGCCATGCGGGTAAACGGCGTAGCCTCCGCCTCCTGGCCGGCCGCTCGGCACATGGCGGCGATGGCGCGCAGGCCCTGGGCGTAGAGGCAGTTCATGAGCACATCTTCCACGTTAAACGCATCGCGGCGGAAGATCGTCGGCAGGTGATAGCCGCGCCCCAGGGTGAGGTTGCCGATGTCTAGGAGGCGATCGCGCACCTGGAGGCCCCAGCGCGAGGGGTTGGCGCTGCCGAGGGCTTCATCGTAGGCGGGCAGATGGTCCATGCCCGTCTCGTACGGGGAGATGACGGAGATGAGGCCATCGGCATCCGGGTCGCGGTGATCGAGCAGCCAGAGGTAGTAGCGCTTGCAGCGATCAATCGCCTCGCGCAGGAAGTCCTTGTCCCGGGTCGCATCGGCGACGCGAAGGGCGGCTTGCGCGAGGACGGGCGGCTGGATGAGGGCGGTCATCTTAGGCCGCCACGAGGGCTTGCCTTGGATGTAGCCTGTGGGGCCAGAGCAGAAGCGCGTTCCCCAGAAGACCATATGGGGAATGAAGCCGTCCGGGCGTTGGATGGACCAGAGGGTGCGCAGCTCCTGTTTGGCGGCGCCTGGGTCTATGTGCGTGAGCGCGATGGCGTGGAAGCAGGAGTCCCAGAACCACTGCCACCGGTATTCGAACCGCGAGGGGCAGACGTAGGAGTAGTCGCGCTTGAAGTGGCGATCGTGGCCCTTTTTGCGGTTGGCCGCCAGGAGATCGGCGGCGGCTTGGAGGATGGAGGCGCGGTCTTCGGGCGAGATGGGCATGGGCGCTCTCTGTAGAGGGCGCAGGCCCTGCTTCCCCTACCGCTTCCAATCCCCATCCGCGGGGAAGACGTTGTGGGCGCGCACGATCTTGGGCGGCTGGGCGAAGAGCTCTTTCGTCGCGGCGCGCCAGGCGGCGAAGTGCGGCATCTTGGTGTGCGCCTGGAGGGCCGCCTCGTCGTTATAGACCTCCACATAGGTGAGATGCTGAGGGTCCGCCTGGTCTTGGTAGACATCGAAGCGGAGGCAGCCCGGCTCGTTCTGAGTGGAGCCTCTGGCATCATCGAGGCTTGCTCGCAGGAGGGCATCGGCCTGGCCGGGCTTGGCGTAGACGTCTACCACAAGTACGTACATCGGGGACTCCTTTGTTAGAGCTTGGTGATGTTGCGCCCGCGGACAAGCTGGCGCTGGACGATGAGGGGCCTGGTGGCCTCCACCCACTTCGCCAGGTAGGGCGCTTGCGTATGGGCCTTCATGGCATCGGCATCGCGATAGACTTCATAAAAGACGAACTTATTGGGGTTCTGCGTATCTTCGATGACGTCAAAGCGGAGGCAGCCCGGCTCGTTGGCCTTGGTGTTGCGCGCATCCTCAAGGGATGCCTCGTAGAAGGCCTGGCGGCTTTCCGGCTTCACCTCAAAGGTGACGATGAGCACTTGCAGATCGCCCGGCTTCGCGGTGCCCAGGGCCTCCACGGCCTTCACTTTGTTGAGGCGGCGCACGTACTTCGCCTCACCGCTCACGAACTTGGCGTTGACATAGGCGGCCACGATCTCCCGGGTGGGCTCCACGCCGATGATACGGCCGCCCAGGCACAGCACGTTCAAATCGTCGTGCTCGACGCCCTGGTGGGCCGAATAGGTATCGTGGCAGACGCCCGCGCGCACGCCGGGCACCTTGTTGGCGGTGACGCCGGCGCCGACGCCGCTGCCGCAGACGACGATGCCGCGCTCGGCCTTGCGCGAGGCGACGGCTTCGGCGACAGCCGCGGCAAAATCAGGATAGTCGTCCAGGGCATCGTAGGCATGGGCGCCGACATCGAGGACCTCATGGCCCATGGCCTTCACCCATCCGGCGACGGTGTTCTTCAGCCCATACCCGGCGTGATCGCCGCCGATCGCGATGCGCATAGGAGGCTCCGTTTAAGAGACGAGGGATTCAGAGGCAGAATAGTACGCGCCGCGCCGCACCGTTGCAATGCCCGAGACTACTTCGGCTTGCCGTTGGAGGGAGCCGCCTCCTGGGCGGGCTCGCTGTAAGAGGCGCGGAGCTTCAGCTCCTTGAGGAAGAGGCCGATCACGGCGCTCAGGGCCACGAAGGCGATGGAGATGGCGAAGACGAAGGCGATGGATTCGGCGAGGGAGGCCTTGAGGCCGGTGATGAAGGAATCGTAGAGCGCCGGACCATCGGCCCCCAGGCGGTCGAAGCGCCCTTGGATGCCGGCGAGGGCGTTGGCGTTCACCAGGGATTCGGGCTTGGTGATGGCGGAAAGCTCGGCGGCGGGGATGCGCTCCGTGACCGCCGCAGGCGTGTTGGCGATGAGGCGGCTATCAAGCCGGGCGTTCAGGATCGCGCCGAGGATAGCCACGCCCACAGTGCCGCCGATGTTGCGGAAGAACTGCACCGATGAGGTGACGACGCCGAGGACGGAGTGCGGGAAGGCGTTCTGCACGGCGATCAGGAAGACCGGGAAAGTCATGCCCAGGCCGAAGCCTACCAGGGTCATGTTGCGAATGACGGTGCCGTTCGTCGCATGCTCGTCTACCTGCGTCATCAGGACGCAGCCGATGAGCATCAGCACCGGCCCAAGGACGGCCTGGGCGCGGTACCGGCCCGACCTGCCGATGAACTGGCCGCTGAGCATCGCGCCTACGGTGATGCTGACAGACATAGGCGTGAGGACGACACCGGAACGGGTAGCCGATGTACCGACGACACCCTGGACGAGGAGGGGCACAAAGACAAGGGCCCCGAACATGGCGATGCCGGTGAAGAAGACAGAGACGACAGAGACGGTGTAAATGGAGCTTTTAAAGAGCGTCAGCGGAAGAAGCGGGTCCTTGGCGCGCGCCTCATTGATGACGAAGGCGACGGCCATGACACCGGAGACGACGAGCATGCTGACGGTCTGGGGCGAGCTCCAGGCGTAGGTGCGGCCCCCAAGAGAGAGGGCTAGCAGGAGCGGGACGATGGAGGCCAAGAGGCAGGCAACGCCTGTGTAGTCAATGTACGTTTGGGCGGCGCGGCGGGGCTTGTGGGGCATGGTGCGGCTGAAGACGGCGAGGGCCACAAAGCCGATTGGCAGATTGACGTAGAAGACCCAGTGCCAGCTGAGGCTGTCCGTGAGAATGCCGCCGGCGAAAGGACCGATTGCGCTGGCGATGGCGAAGACGCTGCCGAAGACGCCCTGCCACTTGGCCCGCTGGGCCGGGGGAAAGAGGTCGCTGATGATGGCGAAGGAGAGGGAGAACATCATGCCGCCGCCGATGCCCTGGATGCCCCGGCAGACGATAAGCCAGGCCATGTTCTGCGCCGCGCCGCAGAGGGCGGAGCCGCCGATGAAGACGACCATGCCGAAGATGAAGAAGCCGCGGCGGCCGTAGAGGTCGGAGAGCTTGCCCCAGATGGGGATGCCCGCCGTGCTGGTGAGCATATAGGCGGTGGCGACCCAGGGCAGGTGGTCCAGGCCGCCGAGATCGGAGACGATGCGCGGCAGGGCCGTGGAGACGATGGTCTGGTCCAGGGAGGCGAGCAGGAGGCCGGCCATCACACCGATGATGACGCCGATGAGCTGCCTGCGAGGCAGGCCGTGGAAAACGGAGGCCGCTCCGGCAAAGATGGCATCCGGCTGCGCGGCAGGCGACGACCCTTGCGGGCTTTTGTTCCTCACGGTATTGGGCGCTGCGTTCTAGGCGATTACCGGGGCAGGCCCAGGCCGCGCTGAGCGATGACGTTGCGCTGGATCTCCGGGGAGCCGCCGCCCACCTTGCAGCCTGTGCGCAGGTAGCCTCGGCAGGCCTGGCCGTTAAGGGGCACGTACTTGCTTCCGGTATCTAGGGAGCCCAGCATGCCCAGGAGTTCGATGGCGAACCACTGGACCTCGGCGCCGAGATCTGAGGAGAAGAGCTTGGCGACGGAGGCTTCCATGTTCGGCACCTTCCCGGCGCTCTGCATGGAGAGGACTTTGTAGGCCATCATGCGCGCCACTTCGATCTTGATGGCCAGATCGGCGGCGCGGTTGCGCATGATGGGATTCGTCAGAGCGCGCTTGCCCACGGGGTTCGTCTTGCAAAACTCGATGAGGTCGTCCAGGTTGCGGCGCGCTCCTGCGGAGCCGGCGATGTTGGAGCGCTCGAAGTCCAGGGTCGTTGTCGCGACGTACCAGCCTCGGTTCAGCTCGCCGAAGAGGGCATCCTTAGGCACACGCACGTTATCGAAGTAGACCTCGTTGAAGCCGTGGCCGTTGTCCATCTGGCGGATGGGCTTCACAGTGATGCCCTTGATATTCATGGGGAAGAGGAAGTAGGAGATGCCGCGATGCTTGGGCGCTTCAGGGTCAGTGCGGGCCAGCAGGTGGATGGTATCGGCCACGTGGGCGTAGGAGGTCCAGATCTTCTGGCCGCTGATAAGGAAGTCGTCGCCGTCCTTCACCGCGCGGGTCTGGAGGTTGGCCAGGTCTGACCCGGCGTTGGGCTCGGAGAAGCCCTGGCACCAGGTGATCTCCGCCCGCAGGGTGGCGCCCAGGAACTTCTTCTTTTGCGCCTCCGAGCCGTGGATGATGATGGCGGGGCCGAGCTGGTAGGCCTGGGGGTCTATGCCGGGGCAGCGCCAGTAGGCCATCTCTTCCTTGAAGATGGCCTGCATGACGAGCGAGGCGCCCATGCCGCCGTATTCCTTAGGCCAAGACATCCCGATCCAGCCCTTGGCGGCAAGCTTCTTTCGCAGGGCGCGCACCTGCGCCCAGATATCAGGGTCGCTGCCCTCCTGGATCGTCATGGCATCGGCGATCGCCGGGGGCATCTCCTTCTTGATGAAGGTGCGGACCTCCGTGCGGAAGGCCTCTTCTTGGGGGGTGAATCGCAGGTCCATCGGTGGCTCCTAGGCGAGCGTATGCAGTTTGGTAGAGTGGGAACAGGCACGCACTATACCAGGGGCCAGGTTTGCGGCGCAAGGAAGTATCGCGCAATAGCGTGCGCCCTATCTGTTGACCGCCTCCGGATGCGGCAATACAATCGGCGCAGGAGACGCGGCAGGAAATATGGCACAGGAGGGTGTGCGATGAAGTACAAGGTCATCTCCACGGACGACCATCTGCAAGAGGCGCCGGACACCTGGACCTCTCGCATGTCCGCCAAGAAGTGGGGGGGCAATATCCCCCAGCTTGTCCGCCTGCCCAACGGCAACGACACATGGAACATCTACGGCGCGCCGCGCTTCATGGGCACCCTGGGCTCCGTCCACGGCGCCATGCCGGACCGCACCAAGCCTCCCTCCAGATGGGAGGACGTGCCCAAGATCGCCTACGTCCCAGCCGAGCGGGTCAAGGCGATGGAGCAGGACGGCGTGGATGTCCACACCTTCTTCGGCAATATCGCCGGCATCGCGGGGAACACGTTCCAGGACCCGGGGTGGCCCATGGACTTCAACCTGGAGTGCATCCGCGCCTTCAACGATTTCCAGATCGAGGAGTACGCTAGGCCCTTCCCCGGCCGCTTCATCACCCTGGCCATCGTGCCGCTGTGGGACGTGAACGAGGCGGTGGCGGAGGTACACCGGACGCTCAAGATGGGCATCAAGGGCATCAGCTTTGCCATGCCGCAGCAGTGGAAGTACAAGCATATCTGCGACCCCTACTGGGACCCGCTCTGGGCCCTCTGTCAAGAGGCAGGGCTCTCCGTGAACCTCCACATCGGCTCCGGCGGCAGCCAGGGCTACGGCCCCAATCCCAACTGGGAGGGCCTGAGCCCCATGTTCCGCCTGGCGACGAGCTCCACGCGCACCATCTCCGCGAACACGGACGTGATGAGCACCATGCTCTATTCCGGCATCCCCATCCGCTTTCCCAAGCTGAAGATCGTCTCATCGGAGAGCGGCATGGGCTGGGTGCCCTACTTGCTGGAAGTGGCCGACCACCAGTACGAGCGGCAGAAGCTCTGGCAGGAGGGGATGAACATCCTGCCGAGCGCGATCTTCCACCGCCAGTTCTATGTGAACTTCTGGTTCGAGGTCAATGGCGCGCAGCAGCGGCATGTCATCGGCATGAACAACATCATGTGGGAGTCCGATTTCCCGCATCCCACCTGCACCTACCCCGCATCCCAGGACTACATCGCACGGTGTATGAAAGACTGGACGCCCGCCGAGCGCCAACAAGTGCTGGTGGACAACGCCGTCCGCGTCTTCAACCTCAACCCGAACTAAGCTCGCCTTTATCGGCCTGACAAAAAGGGCGAGGGAGTCCTTCGCCCTTTTTTCATTGCCCCGGCGATATGCTGGACGCAGGTCAACGGCGACGGCGCGGCAAGGAGGCGGCGATGAACCAGACGATCCGTGAAGGCTATAGGCAGAGCGGCCTCTTTCTGGAGCAGGTTGTGGGCGGTGTGACCAAGGACTCCTTCGAAGGGCCTGGCCTGGGCGAATGGACCGTCCGCGAGCTCATTGGCCACTCCACGCGCGGGCTTGTCACCGTGGAGCAATACCTGGCCGCGCCCGCGAAGGCGATCAACCTCCAGAGCGCAGTCGCCTATTACGGCAGCGCGGCTTCGTCCGCGATACCTCCCTCAAGCCCGCTTCACGCGCAGATCCTGCAGCGCGCCCGGGATGCGGCGAAGGAGCTCGGCGATGAGCCTGCCAAGGCCATTGCAGTGATGCGCAAGCGGGTGCAGGCGCTGGTGGAGAAGACGCCGGACGATGCGCCTATGACGGTCATCGGCGGGCGCGGCATGCGGCTCATAGACTACCTGCCGAGCCGGTGCCTGGAGCTGGTGGTGCACTCGCTCGATATCGCCAAGGCGACGGGCCAGAGTGTGCAGGCGCCGCCTATCGCCTTGCAGGTCTGCCTTCACCTGATGGCGGATGTGGCCCAGGCGCACAACAAGGGCGAGATGCTGCTCCTCGCCCTCACCGGGCGGGAGAGCCTGCCCCAGGGCTGGGTGTAGGTTCGCTAGAAGACCTGCCGCTACTCCATCAGCATCACGGTGCGGATCGCCGTGCCGCGCTCAAGGTCGCGGATCGCCTCGTTGACGTCCTCAAGCCTGGCGTAGCGCGTGATGAGCTCGTCTATCTTCAGGCGGCCCTGCATATAGAGGTCCAGGTAGAGCGGGAAATCGCGCGGGGCCCGCGTGGAGCCGAAGCGCGTGCCGATGATGGTGCGATCCTGCACAAGGCTCGTCGGCGCGATGGAAAGCTCGGACTTGTCCGAGACCACGCCCACCACGACGCACTTGCCGCCGGCGCGTATCGCCTGGTAGGCCTGCTGGATCGTCTCCACCCGGCCGATGACCTCAAAGGCATAGTCCACGCCGCGGTTGCGCGTCAGCTCCTGGATGCGCCGCACCGGGTCCTCCATGGAGGCGTCCACCGTCTCCGTCGCGCCGAAGTCGCTGGCCTTGGCCAGCTTGGATTCCAGGAGGTCCACGGCGATGATGGCGGAGGCGCCCGCCAGCCGCGCCCCTTGGATGACGTTCAAGCCTACGCCTCCGCAGCCGAAGACGGCCACGCTCTGCCCGGCCTCCACCTTGGCCGAGTTCATCGCCGCGCCGACGCCCGCCGCCAGGGCGCAGCCTACCAGGCAGGCCTTCTCCAGCGGGATGTGCTTGCCGATGGCGATGGCGCTGCTCTCATGGATGATGGCGTGGTTGGCGTAGGCGGCCGTATTCGCGAAGTGATAGATGCGCCTGCCGCCCTTAGCGAGCCGCGTGCCGCCATCGTAGAGGCAGCCGTTGGGGCCGCGCTTATGCTCGCAGAGGTGGATCCTGCCGGTGGTGCAATCGTCGCAGCGGCCGCAATAGGGGGCCAGGTTGATGACCACATGGTCGCCGGGGCGGACGCTTCGCACCATCGCGCCCACCTCTTCCACGATGCCCGCCGCCTCGTGCCCCAGCACCATCGGCAGCGGCCAGCGCTCTCCGCCGTGGTGATAGATGTGCAGGTCGCTGTGGCAGACGCCTGAGGCGACGATGCGCACCAGCACATCCTCATCCTTCACCGGGCCAAGCTCCACATCCTCAATCTTGAGCGGCGTGCGCGGCTGGTAGAGGACGGCGGCCTTGGTCTTCATCGGCGTCTCCCTAGGCAGGCTGGCGTGAGTATAGCCTATGCCATCGCTTGGGAGGCCTTCTGCGTCTTCTTGGGCTTGGAGAGCAGGATGAGGGGGATGCCCAAGCCGCTGACGCCGGCGAGGAGGATGAAGCCCGGCGCGTAGCTATCCGTGGCGTTATGCAGAAGGCCGACGATGGCCGGGGAGGCGACGGCGGCGGGGCTGAGCACCGTGAGGATCATGCCGTTGATGGCGCCGAAGCTCTTCCTCCCGAAGTAATCGGCCTGCATGGCCGGGCGGAGCGGCAGGGTGCCGCCATAGCCCGCGCCGAAGGTGATGATGAAGGGGACAAGGGTCCAGGCGCTGCCGATGGCGACGAAGCAGAAGAGGCCAGTGATCTGCAGGACGGCGCAAACGGTGTAGATGTACCGCTTGTTCGCGCGATCGGCCAGCCAGCCGATGAAGAAGCGGGCGCAGACGCTCACTAGGGTGAAGGCGACGATCACCCAGCCGATGACGTTGCGCGAATAGCCCTTATCTTCCAGCGCGGCGAAGGAGAGGGACAGGACGGGGGTGATGCTGAGCTGGATGCAGGCGAAGCCCAAGGCCAGGAACCAGAATGAGCGGCTGCGCATGGCCTGTTTGAAACTCACCTCAGGCTCGTCTTCGGCAGGGGTTGTCGCTACGCCGGGGGTTGCCTGCGGCGGCGGGCCGCCGTCCACCTGGTAGCCGTATGGCTCAGGCCGGGGCTTGATGATGAGCAGGATGGGGAGGCTGAAGATCCAGAAGCCTCCGGCCATGACGAAGAGGGCATGCCGCCAGCCCAGATTATCTATGAGGAAGGCGACGGCGGGGACCAGGATGCCCGCGAAGCCGCCCCCGGCGACAACGATGGAGAGGGCCTGGGCGCGCTTCCGCTTGAACCAGTGGGTGACGGTGGAAAAGCCCACCGAGGGCGATTGGAAGCTGAGGCCCACAGAGCCCATCAGAAAGCCGATGTAGAACATCCACAGGGAGCTGGTGAAGCCGAGGACGATGAAGGACGACGACATGAGGACGGTGCCGAAGAAGATAGGCCCGCGCGCGCCATACCTGTCCACGATCTGACCTACCACAGGGGCCAGCAGGCCGTTCTGTAGTCGCTGGAGGGAGAAGGCCAACGCCACGGCGCCGACGCTCCAGCCCAGGTCTTCCCGCACAGGGTTGACGATGGCGGGGGTGCCATAGACGAAGGTCCCGGCGGAGTAGGTGAGGATGACGAAGAAGGCCCAGGTGATCCACCAGCCGTAGAAGACGTTGGAGAAGGGGCGTCGTTTCGTCAAAAGGGGCCTTGCTTGGGAGACCTGCGACTATTATGGGCGCTGCACTGGCGGGCGCAAGGCAGAGGCATTCGGTGTAGCGGCGCCCCTGAACCTGTTGGCGTGGTGGAACTTGCCGCTTGTAGCGCTTTGTAGCGCTGCTGTAGCGCTGCCCTGAGCCGCAGGGTGTCGCGCTGCCGGTTGAATCTGGTGGAGGCCTTCTAAAGGTCTAGATGCCGCCCTCGCGCCAACCGTCTCGCGCATGATGCTAGCGAAGGGTGCGCGATGGCGAAAGTGGCGGATGGCAGAGAGGGAGACTTCTCCCTCTTGCCCCATACAAAGGAGCACACGAAGGAAGGGACGCTTTGCCGACCACAGCCGAGGCCACTTTCTAGATCGGCCAAGTGACCCCTTCCACGCTTGCTCGTCCTTGGGTAGGGGAGAGGCTAGGGAATTCAAACCTACCAGTGGCTGAATCCGTACAATAGAAGGGGCTGACGCCCCTCCTATGACCATCGAAAGCCTTTCCATCGCGTCCTTGGGGCTCGCATTTGCGGGAGGAGTCGTCTCCTTCGTCTCGCCGTGCGTGCTGCCGCTGGTGCCGATCTACCTGGGCCACCTTTCAGGCGTCTCTGTGCAGAACGGCAAGATCCAAGGCGGCAAGACGACCTTTCTCCACTCCATCGCCTTCGTCGTCGGCTTCTCCATCGTCTTCATCGCCCTTGGGGCCACGGTAGGCCTGCTGGGAGGGACGGCCGGCGGCTACGACGCCCTGATCGCGCGGGTGGCGGGCGTTGTGCTCATCGTCTTCGGCCTCTATATGGCCGGGGCCTTCAGGTTGCCGGTGGTGCGGCCAGTGCTGGCCCCGGCGGCGAGCTTCATTGACCGCTTCTACTACCGTGAGGTTCGACCACAAGGGCCGCACGGGGAACGACCCTCCTACTGGAAGTCGGCGGGGGTAGGGAGCGCCTTCGCCGTTGGGTGGACGCCGTGCATCACGCCGGTGCTGGGGGCCATCCTGACCCTGGCCTACAACTCCGCCGCTGAAGGGACAGCAGGGACATGGAGCGGCGTGGGCAAGGCAAGCCTTCTTCTCACCTTCTACGCCGCAGGGCTCAGCATCCCCTTCCTTTTGGCTGGGGCCGCCCTGGGCCAGATCACGCTCTTCCTGAAGAAGATGAACCGGTTCCTGCCCATCGTCACCATCGCCAGCGGCCTCTTGCTGGTAATCGTCGGCCTGCTCATCTTCTTCAATAGCGTCACCGAACTCAACAGATTGTACCGCCCCTGATTTCTTGGACAGTGATGTGATTGTATTCATGCGGCAACCACAGGGCAAGCGAGCAACTGACGGCGTGCTTGCTCTGGCGTCGCGTAGCGATGGCGCTCGACGAGCCACTCCCGGTTGTACCGCTCCTTGAAGGCAAGGAGCGCGAGGCGCAGCTCCTCCACGGTCTCAAAGGTTCGCACCCGGAGCAGTTGCTCCTTGGGGGTGCGGATGAACCGCTCCACGCAGCCATTGCCCTCCGGCTCCCGCACGAAAGCGGGACTGGAGGCAATCCGCAGGAAGCGGAGCTCGTCTTGGAAGTGGTCGCTCATGTACTGGCTGCCGTGGTCATGGCGCAGGACAAGGCCCGAGGCGACGTCGGCGCCGTAGCCGCCAAGGTGCTGGCGCACTCCTTGGCGCAGC